>CAMYZK010000014.1 GCA_947303825.1 uncultured Prevotella sp.
TGCCGCTAAGTCTGGTAGTGATTATGACTGGGCTAATGCACAGACTGTTGTTATCCTGTCAGGTTCTCATAACGAGATTGCTACCTTCCAGGGCTTCAACGATCCAGTAAATGGTGCTTTCGCTCGCGATCTGCTCAACCACGCTCGTCATGACAAACTGTCTGCTGGTCAGACCTTCACTACTCACATGATTCTGCATCAGCCTGACAACTGTCTGGATATTTACGAGACTGGTGACCGCATATTCGACATCCGCTACCTGCGTCCTATCTCTGCTAACGTACAGTCTGTTAAGACCGTTTACGACGCTCAGAACGACGGTAATAAGATTTGGCTTGCCGACTTGGTTGACTTCGTTGATTGGCGTAACCACGCATTCACTGCTTCTGATGCAATGGCTACTATGAATGGTGCATCTCTTGGCAAGACCGGTATTACCTACATGAAGTACTACGGTGTAACCACCATCAAGGCCGACTTCGACCAGGCTAAGACCAATATCAATGGTGGTAGCCTTGAGAACCCAAGTGCATGGCCACTCATCACTGATGTTACTGGAAAGATGAAGTTCACACCAGACGAAAAGGCAAAGAACGATAAGGGTTATGATTATTCTTCCGATCCTTGGTATGCAACTTACGATAAGACAATACCTGCAAGTGTGAATAACTTCCGCGATGCAAACGGTTACTACCTCTATGAGAACAACGCTGGTGGCGTAGGTGACTTCTACATCTACATTCCTGTATCAATTGTCTACTCATGGGGTGAGACTGAGCCCGACTGGGTACTCATCCACGTCGTGAAGACTCAGGGCCAGAGCAACACTGCTCGCCAGAAGTAAGAATCTTTCAAAAAAAGATAATCTATCAAAGAGGGGTGTCAGCATTGCTGACACCCTTTTTACGTATTTATCTCTTCGTACTTTACTAACAAACATCATATTTTATTTTGCCGTTCCAACTTTTATTCGTACTTTTGCACCCTGATTGTAACAATAATTTTTTAGGATAATGAAAAACAGGTATTTTCTTCTTTTATCAATGGTTGGAATACTTCTGCTTGCTGCTTGTAAGGGCGAGCAGAAGAAAGAAACAAAGATGGCCCGTCCGGGCCTTGAGACTCAGATGGAAGTAACCAACAACGACTCAACCGCAGTACGCCAGCTGGTAAACGACTTCTTGGGTCTGGTGGTACAAGGTGACGTTGATGCTGCCATCTCTCGTCTCTATATACTCGATGGTGAGGAGGTGAAACCGCTGCCAGAGAAGCAACGCAAGGCAAGCGAGATGATGCTCGGCCTGCATCAGGTGTATAGCTTTAATATCGACTCTCTCATTTTCTACAAGGAGACCGACTCCAAAGTGTGCTATACGCTGATACTGCAGGATCCTGCCTCTACTGCTTCTCCCGCCCACATGCAGGGACTTATTCGTCCGGTACGCCGTAACGGTCAGTGGTACATTACGCTGGCAAACAACGACACCGAGACAAACAAGTCTGCCCTCGACAACGAATGAACGCTCTTGCTTTAATAGAGAAGTACTATCCTGACGATGATGATTTGCGGAGCTTGCTGCTAAATCATTCTCGTCAGGTGGCCGACCGTTCTCTGGCTGTTTGCCGTAAGCATCCAGAGCTGGCTCTTGACGAGGACTTCCTGTATGAGGCAGCGATGCTTCACGACATCGGCATACGCTGGTGTCACGCGCCGTCTATTTTCTGCAATGGCTCCGAGCCGTACATTCGTCATGGGCTTATTGGTGGTGAGCTCCTTCTTAAGGAGGGACTTTTGCGTCATGCGCGTGTGTGTGAGCGGCATACTGGCACTGGCATCACCCGTCTACAGATAGAACAGCAGCAGCTGCCTTTGCCCCTCGCCGACTATGTGCCCGAGACGATGGAGGAGCAGCTGGTGTGCTATGCCGACAAGTTCTTCTCCAAGTCTCATCCCGACCGCGTGCTCACCGTGGAGCAGGCAGCGAAGAGCCTGGAACGCTTCGGACACGAGGGCGTGGATAAATTCTTGCAGTGGGCAGCACGCTTCGAGTAGATGCATCGTTCTGTAAGAATAGTTAAACTATGGTAAACGGGCAGATATTCGGGATTTTTGCTGTAATTTTGCATCCGTGAATCAAAAAACAGGCACATTGCTCTTTGTGCTGGCCTTCATCTTGGTGTGGGCCTGCACTCCTGTTGCCTTGCATAAAGACCGTGGTGAGAAGCTACCGCCTGCTGCCGCCGCAGTGAAACGCTCTTCGGCAGCTGTCACCCCGTCTGCCAAGGCAGCCGACAGTATTGCCGTACTTCCATCCATCTTAACATCGAACACCGTGCCTGTCGCTGCCGACACTGCCGTAACCGACACTTCCTCTGTTGTTACTGTCCCTGCCGTTGTAGCTGCCGACACCGCTGCTGTAGACAGCGTCCTGGCCGATGCCTTGAATCATCCTGTGGCTCCCATAGGGCTGACACCTGCCGACAGCCTCTCTGCTGTTGCTGTAGGTGACTCGCTGCCGTTGCCCATGCGCCCGGCCAATGCCGCCCTGAAGCGCGACACCACGACGATGGACTCGCTGGAGCTGGCCATCTACAAATACAACAAGGTGATTGACGACTCGCTGCGCCTTGACTCCATGAACCGCCAGAAGAAGAACGGCATCGACGCCCCTGTCACTTTCTCTGCCTCCGACTCGCTTATCTATGAGGCGGCTACAGGCATGGCCCACCTCTATGGTAACTCCCATGTGGAATACCTGAATATGGACTTGAAGAGCGACCGTATCTTCATGGTTCTTGACTCCTCGCTGGTCCATGCCACCGGAGCACGCGACTCCCTAGGCAAGCTCTACGGCACTCCTGTTTTCAAGATGGGCAGCGACGAGTACCAGAGTGACACGATGGCCTTCAACTTCAAGACAAAGAAGGGCCTCATACAGCAGGTGTACACCCAGCAGGAGGACGGCTACCTCACCTCCGAACTCTCTAAACGCGGTGCTAATGGCGAACTCTTCCTACAGCACGGAAGATACACCACCTGCGACGACCCGCACCCCGACTTCTACATAGCCATGAGCCGGGCAAAGGTGCGTCCGGGAAAAGACGTGGTCTTCGGCCCTGCCTACCTCGTTGTCTGCGATGTGCCCGTACCATTGGCCATTCCATACGGCTTCTTTCCTTTCACTAAGAGCTACTCCTCTGGCTTCATCATGCCCACCTACGGCGACGAGACCGAGCGAGGCTTCTACCTGCGTGACGGCGGCTACTATTTTGCCATCAGCGACAAGATGGACCTCAAGCTCCTGGGCGAGATATACACCAAAGGGTCGTGGGGCGTCTCTGCCGCCAGCAACTATCGTAAGCGTTACCGCTACAGCGGCTCCTTCTTCGCCAGCTACCAGAACACCATCAACGGTGAGAAGAACATGCCCGACTATACGAAGCAGACCAGCTTTAAGGTGCAGTGGAGCCACCGCCAGGATGCCAAGGCCAACCCCTTCAGCAACCTCTCGGCATCGGTAAACTTCGCCACGAGCAGCTACGAGCGCAATAACCTTACATCGATGTATAACCCGCAGTCGATGACGCAGTCAACACGTACATCGTCGGTGAGCTACAGCACCAGCTTCAGCAGCCTGGGACTCAGCCTGTCTACCACGATGAACCTCTCGCAGAACATGCGCGACTCGTCGATAGCCATGACGCTGCCCGACCTCAATATCTCCGTCTCGCGCTTCTATCCCTTTAAGCGCAAGCAGATGGTAGGCAAGGAACGGTGGTACGAAAAGATTGCACTGTCGTACACAGGCCACTTCTCCAACTCCATCAATACCAAGGAAGACAAACTCATGCATTCTAACCTGGTGAAAGACTGGAAGAACGGCATGCAGCATAGCGTTCCCATCAGTGCCAACTTCACCCTGCTGGGATATATCAACGTAAACCCATCGTTCAGCTTCACCGACCGTACATACACCAACCGCACCATGCGCTCGTGGGACGAGGTGAAGCAGACGGAAGTGGCCGACACCACCTACGGCGTGTACAACGTGTACAACTGGAGCCTCTCGCTCTCGGCATCTACCAAGCTCTATGGATTCTACATTCCTTCACGTAAGCTCTTCGGCGACAAGATAGACCGCGTGCGCCATGTCTTCACTCCGACGGTGAGTCTGAGCTACGCCCCCGACTTCAGCGCCTCGCGCTATGGCTATTACAAGACTTACCAGAAGACCGATGCCGACGGCAACGTCTCGCTGGTAGAGTACTCTCCCTATACCGGTTCGCTCTATGGCGTTCCTGGCAAGGGCAAGACCGGTAGCATATCGTTCTCCATGTCGAACAATATTGAGATGCGCGTCAAGAGCGACCAAGACTCTACGGGATTCAAGAAGGTGAGCATCATCGATGAGCTGGGAGCACAGATGTCGTACAACATGGCTGCGAAGGTGAGACCTTGGAGTGACCTCTCAAGCACCATCCGCCTGAAACTCACCAAGAGCTACACCTTCAACATCAGTGCTATCTTTGCAAGCTATGTATATGAGGCCGACAGCGTGGGTGCTACGCCGCGACTCTCCGAGCATACCACCTATTGGCAGCAGGGCAAGATAGGACGCTTCCAGGGAATGTCGCAAAACCTCAGCTATACCATCAGCAACGAGAAGGTGGCCAACATCATAAAGTGGCTCAAGGGTGAGAGGCCATTAAAGGACAAGGATGCCGACAAGAAACGTAAGAACGATGACGACGAGGAAGAGGACACCGACGTGGAAACCAACATAGACCGTGACCTGGAAGAAGGCAAGCACGGAGCCAAGCGCGAAGGCGCTGGCCGTGCCGACACCGACGAGGACGGCTATATGGTTTTCTCTCTGCCGTGGAGCCTCAGCTTCGGCTATGGCATCTCCATGCGCGAGGACAACAATGTGAAGAAGTTCAACTACCACACCATGCGCTACCCATACAAGTTCACGCAGAACCTCAATGTTAGCGGTAACATACGCATCAGCGACGGGTGGAACATCAGCTTCTCCTCTGGCTATGACTTCGACAACAAGAAGATATCCATGACCACTGCCTCGCTTTCCAGAGACCTGCACTGCTTCAACATGTCGTGCTCGGTGGTGCTGGCACCATATACCAGCTATAATTTCTCTTTCCGCTGCAATGCCTCTACGCTCACCGATGCGCTGAAGTATGACAAACGCTCCAGCTACTCCAACTCCGTGCAGTGGTACTAGTAGCCTATAGGTCCCATGAGTCCTATGAGCCCCATGAACCCTATAATTCCCATAACTCCCAAGAAACAACCCCTAAAAACCAATAATCATGAAAAAACTACTCTTTACGCTGCTGATGGGTGTGGCAATGACCACATCAATGGCACAGAAGGGCGACTACACACCTGTTATGACTGGCGGCACTACTGCCAAGGCCGAGATTCAGGCCAACCCCTGGCTCTCCGGTTCCAACTACCTGGACTACGACCGTCAGCTGCCCGACTTCAACTACACTCCAACTCCTGAGGGCTATGTGCCTTTCTATTTCTCACACTACGGTCGTCATGGCTCCCGCTGGCTCATTGGCAAGGACGATTATGAGCGTGTGCTGCGCCCTCTGCGCAAGGCTCGCCAGCAGGGTAAACTCACCCGCGAGGGGCAGCGTGTGCTGCGTGAGATAGAGCTGTTCAACAAGACCACCTACAAGCGCTTGGGCGACCTCACCACTGTTGGCGAGCGCCAGCACCATGGCATAGGGCGGCGCATGACTGAGCACTTCCCTGAAATCTTCAAGGCAGAGGGACTGCCCGTCGATGCTCGTTCTACAACGGTGAACCGCTGCATACTGTCGATGATTGCCGAGTGTGAGGAGCTGATGGCTGCCAACCCGACGGCTCGCATACACAACGACGTGAGTGATGCTTTGCAGTATTACCTCAACCAGCCGTGGGAGCAAAAGCTGCGTGACAATAGCTGGAAGGCAGACAAGAAGCATGAAGAGTTCAAGAACCGCCACACTCATCCCGAGCGTATCTCTGCTCTCTTGTTCAACGACCAGAAATGGGTTGACGACAGCATACAGGCTGGTCGCCTGATGCGCCATCTCTTCGAGGTCGCCGTAAACATGCAGAGCCACGACGATAGTCCCAACATCCTCAACATCTTCAATGCCGACGAGCTATACGACATGTGGAGCATACAGAACACCGGATGGTATCAGCGTTATGCAGCCTCTCCACTCACTGGAGGCGTGATGCAGTTCTCGCAGGCCAACCTTCTGGATAACATCATTCAGACTGCCGACACCTGTGTGGCCCTGAAGAAGACACAGGCCACGCTGCGCTTCGGCCATGAGGTGTGCGTCATGCCCCTGGCCTGCCTCATGGAGCTTGACTCTTGTGGAGTTCAGATAGAGGATTTGGAACAGCTCGACCAGCACTGGCGCAACTACCGCATCTTCCCTATGGCTTGCAACATTCAGCTGATATTCTATAAGCCGCTGAAGGGGAAAGGGCAGATTCTTGTTAAGGCACTGCTCAACGAGCGTGAGGTGGCACTGCCGGTCAATACCGACAGCTATCCGTACTATCGCTGGCGTGACCTTAGGAAATACTGGACTCAGAAGCTGCGTCAGTATCGCGGGCAGTAAACAGTGAGAAGTTGACACTGCCATATTGACGGTGTTCAACGAAGTTGCTGTGCTGGCTGAAGTCGTGGTCTTTGCCGTGTTCCAACACGAAGACCCCGCCTTCGGCCAGTATGCCTTTTGAAAGAATAAGGTCGGGTAGGGCAGACAACTGTTCCAGCGCGTAGGGCGGGTCGGCAAAAATGAAGTCGAACTGCATGCGGCACGACTTCACATAGCGGAAGACATCAGCACGCAGGCACTGCACGCTGCTTGCTTCTTGTCCTTTCCCGTTGCCAACAAGCTTCTGCACGCACTGCTGGATGAAACGGTGGTGGTCACGGTCGGCCTCAATGCTCACCACCTGGCTGCATCCGCGAGACAGAAGCTCCAGCGTGATGCTGCCCGTGCCGGAGAAAAGGTCAAGGGCAGTAGCTCCGTCGAAGTCGACGTAGCGCAGCAGCACATTGAAGATGTTCTCTTTGGCAAAATCGGTAGTGGGACGAGCCTTAAACGTCCGTGGAATGTCAAAATGCCGTCCCCTGTATTTCCCTGTTATTGTTCTCATTTCACTCACCTTCCCTTTGCCACCAGTGTCTGTAGGTCGAAGGGCATGCCGGCAATGTCGGTGACAGGATGCTGGTTGAAGTCGGCAGCTGGGTTTACTACCATTACCTTTTGCACGTAGCGTCGAAGCTCTTCCAGCATGGCCTCCTGAGTGGGTATGTCGCCCACCAGGTGTAGCTCGTCGAACTGTGGCTGTAGCTGCAGCTGTTGCCATACGTAGCAGATGAAGTAGATAGCATCCTTTGGCCTGCTGGCGACAAAGGAGTTGCAGAAGCGGAACCTGTTCTGCCTGAAGGCAAACACCTCAAGGCGCTTCTCGTGGAAGTAGGCATAGAGCTTAGGGCGCTTGCCGGTGAAGCTGCGCTGGTGCAGGTGGCGCCATACCGGCTGGATGGCCGTGACAAGGCGCAGGTTCTGGAAGTGGTCGTCGAGCACCAGCTTCAGGTCCTTGTTCATAGAGAAGACGGCAACGGCGTTAAGGTCGGGCAGCACATTGTAGAAGATGGCATTCTGCTCGTTTCGCGGGAAGGCATGGTTGTGCAACTGCTCCATCTCGCCTTCGTCGAAGACCTCGATAGGCACCATGAGCACGTCGCTGTCTATGAGCACCCGTGCCCTTGGCGGAGCCGTCAGGAGCAGGTCACTATTCTTGAATGCCTCGCGCAGGTTTGCCGCCATCGACACGCCGCTCCTTACGACGTATGGCTCATAGATGATGTCGCTGTCGGTCTCGCCCTGTGAGAGCATAGACAGCGTGTTGCGCCCCACGCGGATGGTGAGCCGCCTCAGTGGGTTGTTTGTCTCTGCCATTGTTGCTGCTGTCTTTGATGATGATACTTCTGTGCCCCGGCTATACTCCTTATGCAGATGACTGCCAAAGCAACCACCAGCACCGCAAGTATGGCATTGGTTATGTAGTATCTATGCCGCATAGTGGCTGCAAAGGTACGAATAAGTGAGCGAAAAACAAAGGAAAAAAGCATTTTTTCTTTTGTTTTTTCTTCATTTTGCATTATCTTTGCATCGTGATATCCGAAGAGCTAGCCTATCGTATACGCATGCAGTTAGGACATGTTCCTACTGCCGACCAGGAGCATGCCATTGGTGTGCTTGCATCGTTTATGTGCTCACGTGGCATGTCGTGCATGGTGATGCGAGGCACTGCTGGAACGGGCAAGACCACGCTGGCGTCGGCTGTTGTGCGCGCCTTGTGCGCCATGGGGCAGAAGCTGGTGCTTTTGGCTCCCACGGGCCGTGCTGCCAAGGTCTTTGCCCAGCGTTCTGGCCAGGCGGCTTTCACCATTCATCGTCGCATATATCGCCAGAAAACCGCTGCCACGATGTCGGCTTTCAGTCTTAACGACAACCTTCACCGCAATACACTATTCATTGTCGACGAGGCATCGATGATTTCTTCACTCCCTAGTGACAATGCTTTCGGTTCGGGGTCTGTTCTTTCCGACCTTGTGCACTATGTATACAGTGGCGAGGGTTGCCGGATGCTACTGCTTGGCGATGGTGCACAGCTGCCGCCAGTAGGTGAAGACGAGCCGATGGCTCTGCAGGCATCGGTGCTGTCATCGTATGGGCTTGATGTATGCGAGTGCGACCTGACCGAAGTGCTCAGGCAGGGGCAGCAGTCGGGCATATTGTGGAATGCCACAAACATTCGCCGGGCTGTCCTTGATGCAGGGCATGAAGGTGCAGTGCTGCCAAAGATACGCTTTGCGGGATTCCCTGACATTGTTAACGTGCCGGGCGGCGAGCTCATTGAGTCGCTAGCGTCAAGCTATAGCCGTGTGGGAGTTGACGAGACGATGGTTGTCACCAGGTCGAACAAGCGGGCTGTGATATACAATCGCGGCATCAGAGGTACCGTGCTTGACCGTGAGGAGGAGCTGTGCCGTGGAGACCAGCTGATGATAGTGAAGAACAACTACTATTGGCTCAGACCCGCCGTTTCTTACAATGCCGGTGCTTCCTCTGTGTCCTTTCTTGCCAACGGCGACCATTGCGTGGTACAGCGTGTGAGGAACGTCCACGAGCTGTATGGCTTGCGCTTTGCTGATGTCACCGTCATCTTGCCCGACTATTCCTGTAATACACAACTTGGGGACAATCCTGACGATGATGCCCCACTGGAGCTTACTGCCACGGTGCTGCTCGACACACTGACCGCAGAGGCTCCTGCCCTGACCACAGAGCAGGGACAGCAATTATATGAGCGGGTGATGGAAGACTATTCCGACATGCCGCTGATGGCCGACAGGCTGAAAGCCTTGCGTGGCGATGCCCATTACAACGCCCTTCAGGTGAAGTATGGATATGCCGTGACATGCCATAAGGCACAGGGTGGACAGTGGGCACATGTATATATTGACCAGGGATATGTGACAGATGAAACGTCTCTGCCCGACTACCTTCACTGGCTGTACACTGCCTTTACCAGGGCAACAGAGAAAGTATTCCTGGTAAACTGGCCTGAGAGACAGACGCAGCAGTAAAGAATTGGTAACACTAAAGGCTGGCACGATGTATGTATATGTGTCAGCCTTTACCTAACAAAACCATACTGCTCTTGTCAGAAGTAGTATGTGAGTGTGGCACTCCATGCGTTAGACCTTGTCTTGGCGTGTTTGAACACCTCGTCGGTCATGGCCTTTTGCGCGTTGCTCCATGTAAAGTCGGCTGTCTTACTGATGGGCACGTTATAGCGGATGCTGCCTTCAAGGTGTTTGGCCAGCGTCACACCCATGCCCATGTTAATGCTAAGCAGCGTCTCTTGCAGGGAGAACTGCTTCAGCTCGCCGTCGTCGGCAAACCAGTGCTTCACGTCTTCGCCCACGTTGAAGCTGAACTGAGGACCTGCCAGGATGAAGATGTTGACAATGTCGCCTATTCCCACCCCATAGCGGGCATCACCCTGAAGCAGGAGGCTCTGCTGCGTGAAGTCTTCTCCCTTAACCTTCAGGTCACGCTTGTTATACAGTCCAGAGACGTCGATGCTCAGCCCGGTCACAGGCATCCCTATCTTCAGCGTGGGGCCGGCAAAGAATCCCGACCTGTTGGCACGGTTTATCGCATCGGTGCTGAACTCCATGTTGGTGAGCTCATAGCCTCCTTTAAGGCCAAAGCGCACCTGTGCCTTCGCCTCACTGGTATACAGTAGGCACCATGTGGCGGCAATAAGAGCTATAATAGCCCATCGGTTCTTTTTGTTATGCATCGTCTCCACTTTATTTATACGCTCTACAGGGGTTTCTTGCGCTCCTTCAGTGGCAAGCGGCATAGCCGAGCGCATCCCTGCCTGTGGTCTTGACGCCCCTTCGGGGCTATAGAAGAAAATTCTCTCAACTCTTAACTCTCCGCTCGGCTCTGCCGCTTCGCTTGCGAAGAACTCTTAACTCTCAATGTCTCTCCCTTCTCACCGACACCCTGGCAGGCTTTACGGCCTCAGACGAAGACTCAGACTTGCGGCTCTTTGCGGTGCGCTCTTTTTTCTCCTTTGGCTGACGAGTGCGAGAAGTTTTTGCTTTCTTCGCTGTCTTGGCATCGGCATTTGCTATACTGTCGAGGGAGTCACGGCGTGCCTTGTCTCCGAAGAGGTTCTGGCGGAACGACTCCAGCTCAGCCTCTATACGCCTCTGTTCGGCACTTAGTTTTGCTGTGTCGCCGTCGCATATCTGTGCCAGGGTCTTGCCCAGCATGTTTGTTGTCTTGTATATCTTGCCCTTGTATCTGTTAAGGGTGAAGTAGTCGTCGAGCGTCATGGTGGCAGCGTTGTTCTTGTCGCTTGTCATTATGGTCTGGCGGCTGAGGAAAGGCTCCACGTCGCTGTATTTCACCCAGAACAGTGGATATTTGGCAGCCTCACCGCCAAAGTCATCCTCGCGCAGCATCACCGGACAGAAGGCTATGGGCTTTATATGGAACGACGAGTTGGCCTGGTCGTAGTAGGCACTCTCCTTAAGGTAGTACATCTTCACCTCGGGCGAGGGTATGTCGCTGTTGTCAACCTTCAGCTTGCCGTCCTGCTCCTGATAGTAGATGTGGTAGTTGTCGAGGATGGTCTTCATCGTTACCTTGGCTGTGGATTCCAGGACCTCGTTGCCGTCAAGATTGTACTCATAGACAGGAATATAGTTGCCCAGTGCCAGCTTGAAGACGTAGGTAAACAGGTTCATCTGCTTGCCTACTGGCTCTGTGGGATAGTATAGGCCGGAGTTCTCGGCCTGGTTCAGGTTTATCTCACGGTAGATGTCTCGCCGCCATACCACGTCTTCGGGCATGTCGAGGGCAGTGGGGTACTGAATGCGCATGCGATGCGTCACCCCCCCCTGCTGCGTGTTTTGTTTCTGCTGCGTGGTAGTGGTGGTCTTCGTCTGGTTTCTCCTTTGCTTGGGCTGTGCAGGTGCTTCGCTGAATGTGAAGAGGAAGAGCAAGAGCAAAAGCCCACCCAAAACCTGCCATAGGGAGGTATGTCTGCTTACATTATTATCAATGGTGGAGATGATTTCTCTTTTTTCCATAATTATTTTTTCTTTTTTATTAGTCTATCCTAGTAGGGTTCTAAGTCTCGCGAAAATGAGAAATGTCTCTCAACAAAAGTCTCTTAACTCTCAACTCTTAACTCTCAACTCTTAACTCTCAACTCTCAACTCTTAACTCTCAACTCCTACTGCACCTTTATTTCCATCGATGCCGAGAGTGTTCGCTCAATACCGTCGGGACCTACTGCCACTATGCGCGAGATATAGAAGCGGCGTCCTCTGGACAGCCTGCGGAACTGGTCTTTCTGTGCTCCGGAGAATGACGCCCCCTCGCTGGCCAGTGGCTTGGCGTTGCCCATATTGTCGAAGAACACCGTCTCGAACGACACCACTCTGAAGCCTATGTCCAGTATTCCGTCGTCGATGGCTGCTCCCAGCTTCTCAACGGCCATCAGGCTACCCTTGGCCATGTTGCCTCCCTTGAAGCGTGACGGGTTACCAGCCTCGTCGTGTACATCGATGAAGGGGGTGGGGTCGGGCAACTTGCGCACACGGAAGCTGAACGTACCCATGGTCTGCGGTCTGCCGGTGTTGGTAGAAGTGACAGTGATCACTGCTTCCTGTCCTATCTTTGCCGGGTGTGCCACGTATTTGCCAGGGCCTGTCTGTTGCAAAGTGCCGTTTGTCATGCTTGCAGAAACCTTGTTGAGTGGTACTCCGGGCACAGAGATGCTTATAGGATTGCTATAGCCTGCGTACAGCATTCGCGTAAGGTCGGCACTGACGGTTGCTGAGGGTTCCACCACGGTATATTTCTGCGAAAAATCGCGCTTTATGGCATCGCCGTTGGCATTGGTGGTCTGGATGTATCCGGAGAGAGTGAACTCGCCAGTACGTGAGCATATTGTTTCGTACAGGCCGTCCTTGAGGTTTACTTTCTTTCCTCCAATGAATATTTCCGGTACTTGCGTGGTGTCTACGGCTGCCATGACGATGTGGGCAGAGAATCGGTCGCCCTGCACTATGGTCTGCGAGTTAGGTATCACGAAGGCATCGAGGGCGTTCACCCTGATATCCTTAACGCCTATGTTCTGCACCAGTGTGTGCAGCACCTCCTTCTCGGCGTTTCTTACGTCATTTTGAAGTTTCGACAGGAGGGTGATGGCAGCTACGGCAGGCATGGCCTCAAACATATACTCCTGCCAGTTCTTTCCCAGGATGCCTTTCGGCACTTCGGTGGTGAGGTCGCTGGCTATCATCTTCTGCTTCGCCGTGTCGGGTATCATGGCCAGTATTCCTTCACGGTAGGTGTCTATGGCTCGCTTCAGTTCCTCTCCCCGGCCTCTGCCTGGAGCCAGCATCACCTGGTTGGCGGCCTCCAGGTCTTCCTTGTTCTGCAGTATGGCAGGGTCGCCTTTCTCACCGTCGGCCTCCTTGGCAACGGCCAGTTTCAGCTCTCCAGCCAGATTGTAGAGCTTGTCGCTCATCTGCTTTACCTGCATGGCCCTCTCATACCACTCCTTCACTTTCTGCGGGTTGGCAGCCATCTGCTGCTCAAAGTCGTCGTATATGACCTTGTTCTCGGCAGCGGCGTTGGCGGTGGTGCGGTTCAGGCTCTCCTCAACGATGGAGAAACCGTTGAGCACCTCGTTGGAGACGTTCAGTGCCAGCATTGCCATGAGGACGACATACATCAAGTTTATCATCTTCTGGCGCGGTGAGACAGGTCGTTTCTTTATTGCCATTGTTTCTTTTTGTTTTCCAGTCGTTCTGGTGTTTCTAGCCTTCCTAGATTCTCTAGCCTTCCTAGACTCTCTAGAATTTCAAGGTTCTCTAGAGTTCCTAGGTTCTTCTATGACTGAGGTGTCACTTTTGGCATGTTGACAGTCATGGCCTCTATCATGCGAGTGTATATCTTGTTGAGTTCGGCTATCTGTTCTGCCATGCGGCATGTCTGCTCGTTTATCTCGTCAATGGTGCCAATCTGCTTGCTGGCTCCCTTAAGCTGCATCTCGTAGACTTTGCAGATGCCGGTGAGCGTACGGTTCAGGTTTTCCATTTCTTCGCTGTCGCGTGTCAGGCGCTCGCTCTGCTCGCTTACCTTTGACAGCATTTCGGTGAGCCGCTTCAGCTCCTCCACGTAGTTGGCTGTTGCCTCCTCCAGTTCCGGGTTCACCTGCGGTACAGGCGACACTATGGTGCCTCCTGCCATGGTCGTTACCGACGATGCCACGGCTGCTATGGCCTCTGTGTCTACACTCTCCTGAGCAGCGACGTCGCCCTGTGGCACGGCTCCGCCAACAGTGATGTCCTGTCCAGCCTGGATACCGGCTCCTGCCACTCCTGCAGATGCTCCGCCAATGATTATCGTACCGCCCAACGGAGTTCCTTGTAGAGGTATCTCGTGAGGATGGCTTTCGCCACCTTCCGTTCCGTCGTAGCCTTCCAGCTCTGGTGTCTCGTCGGTTGCGGCATGTTCGCTGTCGGTTTCGTCGCCTAAGGTGTCTTGTTGTTCCTCGTCGGTAGCCTCTGTCTCTTCCTTCACGTGAGTGGGCAGCTCCTTGCCGTCTTCTGTCTTGTCGAATGGTCGGTCAAATCCGGCAATGAAGAACACCAGAACCTCGGTACCCATACCCAGGAAGAGCATGGTGTTTGCTCCCGGCAGGTGTGTGAGTTTGAACAGGGCACCAAGTATCACGATAGATGCTCCCCAGCTATAGGCATAGTTCATAAACGTCTGCCCTGGCACGCTGTCGAGCCATTTCTGCAGGCGATAGATTGGGTTGAATTTGCTGTATTTTGTCATTTTGGTAGGTTTGGTAGGTGGGGTAAGTGGGGTAGGTTTGGTAGGTGGGGTAAGTGGGGTAGGTTTGGTAGGTGGGTTAATGGCGATCCTTCTTTGTAGATGCTTTGGCCTGTTTAGCGGGTTTTGCTTTCTCGCTGGTGGTGTTGGCAAGGCTTCTAACGCATCTGAACCCAATATAGCTTCTTGGCTGGTTCTGGTATTCACTGGAACGCCATGCCGAGCGGATGTAGCTCTCTGGGTCTTTCCAAGAACCTCCCCTCACCGATTTCTTCTTCAGCCTGTACGGGTCTTCCTTGGCAGCGTTGTATTTGAGCTGCGGGTTGATGTCGTTCATGGCATCGACACCAGCTTCGGTATAGATAGTGCTTGTCCATTCGGCCACGTTGCCGGCCATGTCGAAAAGGCCGTTTGTGTTGGCGCTGTATATCCCCACCTTCGATGTGATGAGGTTTCCGTCTTTGGTATAGTTGCCGTTGTCAGGTTTGAAATTGGCAAAGAAACATCCCTTGCCGCTTGCCACATCTTCATTCTCCCAAGGAAATTCTGTGCCGTTCTTTCCACGGGCAGCATACTCCCACTCTGCCTCGGTGGGCAGGCGGTAGCGCTGTACGAAGCGGGCTGCCGGGCCAAGCCCCTTGAGTAGGTATTCCGTGCGCCATGCGCAGAAGGCGTTGGCTTGCTCCCATGTCACACCCACCACGGGATAGTCATTATAGGCCGAGTTGGAGAAGTAGTTGCGCATGTACATCTCGTTGTCGGCATTGGGGAAGTCGTTCACCCAGCATGTCGTGTCGGGATAGATATTGATAATGTATGTGTTGAGGAAGTCCCACGGGCCAGTAAGCTCGCGGTTTATGGTCTCGCGCACTATCTTTCCCTCGTCGTTAATATATGCAGTGTCTTTCGATATCCACACCTTCTCGTTGGGGTCAATGCTGACATCGGTGTTGAGCGTTCTCTCCTCGGGGTTCAGCCTGTTGCGGCGCATGGCGGCCTCGGTGTAGTCGTACACCTCGTAGCGGTAGTTCATCTGGCTGGCGTCTAGCATTTTCTCGCCTGTAGCGGGATTGGTGACATAAACGCTCTCCAAGGCCCTTTGCTCGTCCTCGCTAGGCTTGCGGGGCAGTGCTTTCTTCCAGTTGAGGTATGGCTTTATGGGGTCGCCGTTTTTGTCCTCCTCTATCTTATAGCTCTCGTCGCCACCGTAGTTGGGGTCTGCCAGACGCTCCCTTATGATACTGTCGCGCACGTAGGCCACAAACTGGCGGTACTCTGAGTTGGTAATCTCGGTGTCGTCCATCCAGAACCCTTCTACAGAGATGTCTCTTGTCGGTGTCTGGCGCCCCCAGAGCGTGTCGGTCTTGTCCAAGCCCATCTTCAGGTGTCCGCGTTTGACGAGCACCATGCCGTAGGGGGCCGGTTCCGAGAAAGAGCGACCGCTGGCTCCGGTAAGTTCACCGCCCGATGCCATTGTCTCTTTGCCTCCGAAGCAACTAGTCAACAAAATGAGAAATGAGAAATGGGAAATGAGAAATGCGGTGCGCATAACTTCCATTCTCCGTTCTCCTTTTCTCTTTACTTCTTCTTTTGTCATAGTCGTATGATCGTTTTTCATTTCTCTTTCCTTTTTTCCGTCATCCTCGTCTTAGAGGATTCTCACACTCTGATGACGGTTGCGTCCTTTCTTAAACAGGTTAAGGTCGCTTTGGTAGCCTACGTACAGCTCGTGAGAGCCATTGCCTATACTTATTCCGTTGGTGAATGCCTCGTAGCTGTAGCCTACTGTTATGCCGTGGAAGTTGCCTCCAAGGAGGAGCGTCACCGAGTTTTCCGGACTGTATCCTGCTCCGATGTACATCTTACGCTCTTCGTGGTTATAGGTAAGGCGTGTCGTTATGTCGGTACGATACATCACTCCGTCGAAGCGTCCGAGCACAGAGGGCTGTATAGTTAAAAACGGACTTCTTAGTCTAATATTGCATCCGGCAGTCAAATAATATGACATTGCTATGTCTATCTGATTGGTCTGACCCAGCTCTACGGTAGGTGCATTGATGTGCTGTACCGATGCTCCCACATACCAAGACTTGTGCTGATAGTACAGACCAGCACTGAGGTCAACCGATGTGCCCGTCACCTCACTGGTAGAGAAGGCGGGGTCGCCGGCTTCGGCCAAGTCGAGCTTCGAGCCGTCCAGACTCTCGCTCAGCAAGCCTGCCTGCACACCTGCAGCCAGCGTGCCGCCAAAAAGCTTTTGGCGATAGGCGTATTGTGCTGCCAGGTTCTTGTGGGAGAATACACCTATCTCGTCGTTTATCAGCCTGAGTCCTACTCCATGGTAAGCCCCAAGCAAGTAAAGAGGCATGTCGGCCGAGGCATACATCGTCTTTGGGTTTCGCTTAAACCCTGCCAGCGACATGTTATAGGCGGCAGTGATGTTTATCTTGTCCTGTTTTCCTGCTGCGGCAGGGTTAAAAGAAGTTTGCATCGCCCAGTAATGACTGAACGAAGGGTCGTATTGCGCAGTTGCCCGGAGGCAGGCCACAACCAACAGGGCCAATATCAGCAGATTTCGCCTAAACACGTAATTTATAACGCAAATGCTGACTGTTTTATTATGTTTTTCCAGAAAAAATAACTGTCTCGTTTTTTTTATTTTACAAAATTTCCTTGTAGACTCTCACAAGTGCCTATTGCAAGGCAATGATTCATTTTCACTGTAAATATGAGACTTCCTTATATATAATATATAATGAGAAATGACAAAAGCTATTGATTTTGGTCAAAACAATTTGATTGAAATGAAAATTGATAAAAAAAGTTCCCAAAATATTTGGTGGGTAATAAAAAAGTTAGTACCTTTGCATCCGCTAAACAAGTCAACACCTTGTTTACCGCAAAAAAAGAGAGTTGTTTGACAGATTTACATAGACAGAGAAGTAGTACAAGAAGCGAGTGTTTTTCTGCCTCATGGCAGTTGGCACTTGGGTAAAAAAAAGAAACCGTCAATAACCATTGCGCAGAAGTATCTGTGCATGGTTAATAGACAACAGGTGTATTCTTTTAAACTTGATACAAGTAAATTGGATAGTTGTTCTGAGACAGAGACAATGATT
>CAMYZK010000015.1 GCA_947303825.1 uncultured Prevotella sp.
TCTTTTAGCGAGTCTTTCAGCTCTACCACAATGCGCTTGCCCTGTGTACGGATGTCGGCCTGCTCCAGCTGTGGCGGCGAGATGATGACTTTCTCCTGGGCGTTCTCCACCTTGATATATTCGTTGAAGTCGATGACTATCTTCTTCTGCGTCACACTGATGCCGTTTTCTGCCGGTGAAGAGCTGACAACGCGAGGTGGCGTATCGTCATACCATCCACCGTCGGGGCTTCCCATTCGCGCGCAGGAGAAGATAAGGCATGAAAGGAAGATCACGGCAAAAAGCCTACCCCGCTCGACCGAAGGGTGCTTGCCAGAACAAGAAACCTCCCTTTGGGAGGGATGTCCGGTTACCATATTTATAAGCCATTTCTTCATTTCATTGTCACTTTAACATCCCTCCCTTGGGGAGGGCTTGGGTGGGCTTTCATCTTATTATCCATCCAAACATCCCTCCCTTGAGGAGGACTTGGGTGGGCTTTTTAGTTCATGGCCAGCAGTTGCTCCATCGTATCGCGGCTGTTGCTGAGCCTGGGCACCTTGTGCTGTCCTCCCAGCTTTCCCTTCGACTTGAGCCAGTCGTTGAAGAGGTCCTTGCGGGCAGGTATCACCTCCAGGTGCTGTAGGGTGATGTCCTTATAGCGTTTCGCCTCATAGTCGCTGTTCACCTCCTGCAGACGGGCATCGAGCAGGCGCGCAAACCGCTGCATGTCGTCGGGCTGCACAGCAAACTCAATGAGCCACTGATGACGGCACTTCGCATTCTTGTCCATGAAGACCGGTGCTGCCGTGTATTCCAGCACCTGAGCACCCGTCTGCTGGCAGGCGTAGGCCAGGCCCTGCTCGGCGTTGTCAACAATCAGCTCCTCGCCAAAGGCATTGATGAAGCTCTTTGTGCGCCCGCTGATGATGAACTTATAGGGATTGGTTGAAGTGAACTGCACCGTGTCGCCTATCATGTAGCGCCACAGCCCACACGACGTGGTGATAATCATGGCGTAGTTCTTCCCTTTCTCCACCCCCCAGAGGGGAACGGGGTTGAGTGTAGAGTGTGCTACCGCAACATTATCAGACGAAGCAGCCATCTCTAGGTTTTCCAGTGGAATGAACTCGTAGAAGCAGTCGTAGTCGAGCATGAGTAGCATCGACTTGTCGGCAGGGTCGTCCTGAATGCCGAAGAAGCCCTCACTGGCATTATAGGTCTCCATGTAGTGCATCTTCGGACTGGTGATGAGCTGCTCGTACTGCTCACGGTAGGGTGTGAAGGCCACCCCGCCATGGAAGAACACCTCCAGGTTGGGCCACACCTCTTCGAGGTGGGTCTTGCCCGACAGCTCCATCACACGGTTGAGCACGGAGAGCATCCATGAGGGCACGCCCGACAGGTTGGTTACATTCTTCGTCATGGCCTCACGTGCAATGCGGTCGCGTTTCACCTCGAAGTCGCTCAGCAGGGCTGTCTCCTTCTTAGGCACCCGCACTAGGTTGACAATGGGGTTGATATTCTCTATAAGAATGGCGCTGAGGTCGCCCACCAATGAGCCCGGCAGATTGTAGTTGGCCTGATGGCTGCCCCCAAGTATGAGGCCCTTGCCATCGAACATGCGGCTCTGGGGGTTGTTGCGCAGATACATGGCCACCACGTCGGAGCCGCCCTTATAGTGCAGTCGCTTAAGCCCTTCCTTCGACACCGGGATAAACTTCGACTTGTCGTTGGTGGTGCCGCTCGACTTGGCATACCATTTCACCTTGCCTGGCCAAAGGACATCGGCCTCGCCGTGCCGCATGCGGTCGATGTTGCCCTTCAGCTCCTCATAGCTGTTCAGCGGCACGCTCTTCACAAAGTCATCATAATCCTTCATGTCGGCAAAATGATGATACCGCCCGTACTCTGTATCGCGGGCACGGCCTATCAGACGCGAGAGAACCTCGCGCTGCAGCTCCTCGGCTTCTGTATTGTGACGCTCCAGCTCCTTCCATCTGGGAGCAAAGAGCTTACGTGCTATTCCTGTTATACTCACCTTGAATATATGTGGGTTACAAATGTACTGTTTATCAATTAGACTGCAAAGGTAGGCGAAAGTTTTGTATTAAGCGCAAGTTTTACTTTTTTTAGCAGATTAAGAGAGAGGAATAGGGAAATAATTAAAAAATATTTGTAATTTTGCAGCAATCTTTTCGATAAAACGAAAACAAACATGAATAATAACAATACAGACCCCACCCCCTGCCCCTCCCCTTGAAGGGAGGGGAATGGCTACCGCCGGAGAAGTCAAGCCGCATGGCACTCCCCTCCCATGTAGGGGAGGGGCAGGGGTGGGGTCAGTAACCTTTGTTATATAGCATCATTCACATAATAACCCCCAAACCACCAATCCCCCAAACCACCAACAACATGAAGATACAAATCATCAACGGCCCCAACCTCAACCTGCTTGGACGCAGGGAACCGGGCATTTACGGCAGCTCGTCGTTCGAGGAATACCTACCCAAACTACGAAGCAAATATCCCGATATTGAGATAGACTACTATCAGAGCAACATAGAGGGTGAACTGATAGACAAGATGCAAGAGGTGGGGTTCTGCTGCGACGGCATTGTGCTCAACGCGGGTGCGTACACCCATACCAGCATTGCCCTGTGCGACTGCATACGTTCGCTGAAGGCTCCCGTCATCGAGGTTCACATCTCTAACGTACACCAGCGCGAGGAGTTCCGCCACCACAGCATGATAAGCCAGGCCTGCAAGGGCGTGATATGCGGCTTCGGGCTCGACTCCTACCGGCTGGCGGTAGAGGCGTTTTTGAGTTAAAAGTTAAGCCCCGAAGGAGCGTTCAGACCGCAGGCAAGGGTAACGCTCGGCTCTGCCGCTTTCTTGCGCTCCGTGGGTGCTCAGGCGCTTCGCGGAGGTCTTTGCAAAGAACTCCTAACAAGAGTCTCTAAACTCTACACTCTAAACTAAATATGTATGTTCAATGAATTAGAACAATACGTGCTGGAGCATATCGATGCCGAGCCAGACCATTTGTACCGCCTGTGGAGAGCCTCTAACATAGAGCTGCTGCACGGGCGCATGGTGAGCGGACACCTGCAGGGCCGTCTGCTGAAGATGCTTGTGCAGATGATTAAGCCCAAGAACATACTGGAGGTAGGCACCTACAGCGGCTACAGCGCACTGTGCATGGCTGAGGGTCTGGCCGATGACAGCTGCAAGGTCTACACCTTTGAGATAAACGATGAGATGGAGGAGTTTGCCCGTCGGTGGATAGACAGCTCTCCCTTTGGCCACCGTGTGACGCTGACCATCGGCGATGCCAACATACTAGCTCCCGGTCTGGGCATCACTTTCGACATGGCTTTCATCGACAGCGACAAGCGCACCTACGTAGAGACCTACGAGACAGTGCTGCCGCTGCTCAACAGCGGTGCCTTTCTGCTGGCCGACAACACACTGTGGGACGGACATGTGGTAGACCCTGCCTACGACCGCGACCACCAGACACTGGGCATACGCCGCTTCAACGACCATGTGGCCGCCGACCACCGGGTAGAGAAAGTGATACTCCCTATTCGCGACGGACTGACGCTGGTGAGAAAGCAATAAGAAACAAGTTATCGTCGGTCAAACAGGTGAAAAAACAATCGGCGGCACCCACGCTAGGAGGTTGCGCCGGGATAATCAGAGCAGCTCTGCCATATAGAGCGGTAGGAAAGTGATGCCATCTTTAATCTCTACGTCGCCGTCATGGAGAACGTAGGGTGTGGAGAGATAGGGAGCGTACTTTCCAATGCATTTTCTCAGTGAGGTCATCGTGTAGCGGGTGCTGCTCTTCACCTCAATGGGCGATATGTTATGACGGCTCGTTATCTTTGACTTGGCAATGAGGAAGTCTATCTCCATGCGCTCTTCAGCATTTGTGTCGCTGTATTTGCTAAAGAAATAGAGTTTATGGCCTGCCACATGCAGCATCTGTGCCACAATGTTCTCCACGAGCATTCCTTCGTTGGTTTCCAGCTTGCCGAGAATCAGTTTCTGGTAAATCTCAATAGGCACACGTCCCTTCTCATCGAATGAGTGGCTAATGAGCAGGCCCGTGTCATTCATGTAGCATTTCACGGTTGTACGCTCCTCATTGAGCTTCAGGCCTATATTGGGTTGGGTGGTATTGTAGCAGCAGTTAATGATACGTGCATCGGCCAGCCAGAGAAAGGCAATGTCATAGTCGCGCATACGGGCATCCTTGCTGAGCGAGGCAAGGTTAAATCGCTTCTCATGTTTCTGGAGCTGGCCGGGAATACCTTCGAAGATGGCCGTTACCTTGTTTTCAAGACTATCGGCATATTGAGCTATGTCGTTGCGGTAGAGGTTGAGAATTCTGCGTTTGGTGGCTTCCACTTGCTGGAAGTCCTTTGTGTCGCAATAGGCAAGAATGGATTGGGGCATACCTCCTATCACCATATAGAGACGGAACAGGTCCATCACCTTGCGGTGCATAGCCTGCCCAAGAGGGACACCACGTTCGAAGCAGTCGCGAATGTATGGCATGAGCATCTTATTGTTCATTGCCCACAGAAATTCTTCGAAGTCCATAGGCGACATCTCCAGCTTGTCCTCTTCAGAAGGTATTACGATGCCTTTTACGTTCTTCTTGATAGAAATGAGCGAGCCTGTCTCGATGTAGTCGAAGCGACCGTCCTCCACAAGAAACTTGATGGCTTCACGCGCCCGAGGGCAGGCTTGCACCTCGTCGAAGATGATGACGGAACGGCGGGGAGTAAGCTGGGTGTTGTATCGCAACTGAAGGTTCAGCAGCAGCTTGTCAATGTCTTCAAGATACAGGTCGAACCATGATTTCACCTCATCGGGAGTCTTCCGGAAGTTGATGAGTAGATAGCTGTCGTATTCATTGCGTGCAAACTCTTCCACAATATAGCTTTTACCCACACGCCGTGCGCCCTCTACGAGTATTGCACTGGCACCCCTACTGGTGGTTTTCCATAAGAGAAGACTATCATAGATTTTTCTTTTCATTCCTGGCATGACTCTACCCAATTCACGTTTCTGAGATTATTAATCTTCCAAAAATTCACGTTTCCGAGATTATTGAAAGTGCAATTATTCACGTTTCTGAGATTATGCGATGCAAAGGTAGCCATAATTATCGGAACCGCCAAATGTTTATCAGGCTTTTTCATACAGAAGAGCCGTCTGTGGCATAAACATGAAAATCGGCGGCACCCCCGAAGAGAGGATGCCGCCAGTTTTATTGTGATGGACGCTTATGGCAAAACCAATGTATCGGTGTAAGCTCCGAACGAACCAGCTGATACAGTATGACGCAACGTCATAGTAGCGGTCTTTGTTGACGGGTCGTAGGTGCCGGCCACGAAGCCAGCGTCGGCATAACCTTCCAGAGAAACCGTTCCGTAGGAAGAGTGCACCCAGGAAGCCTGCTTCGGTACAATGACCACGTTGGCATCTGTTATTTCAAACTGGATGTCATAACCCTCCTGGAAGAGACTCTTTATCTTGTACTGGTTGAAGCCTTCAGCCTTCTGGATGGCCACGTCGAAGTCCTCCTCCCACCATTCGGGCGAGTAGTAGTGTCCTGTTCCCAGGTCAACCCAATTATAGGCCTTGCTGATAGCCAGCTTGACGGCATTGGTTCCAATGTCACTAGTGGGTGCCAGATTCAGCGAGTCTGTGCATTCCAGTGTCAGGTTCAGCACCTTGCCCATGGCAAGTTTTTCAAGGTTGATTTTGATATCTGCAGTATAGCTGCCCATCTCGAAAGCGTAGTCGCTGATGGTGCAAACAGTGTTGTAGTCGACAGTCTCATCGTCAACAATAGCAGTAATCTTGTCAATCTTGCCAGAGAAGGCTGCGCTAGCGTTGGCGCGGGCGAGAGTGATTGTATAGTTGGGGTCGGCAGCCGGAACCTCTACATTACCCAAATCAGTGTTGATGAAGGCCAGTCCCTGTCCTTGGGTATTATTATATATGGCGGCTTCGTTGTCCTGGTCACAAGCAGTGAAGAGGGCAGTCATAGCGATGGCCATGCCGTATATCAGTTTATTCATCTTCATAATGCTATTATGTATTAATGTTTTAGATTTGTATTACTTCGCATAGTCATCAGCGGGGTTCTGGTCCTTGTCGGCATCCATGTTCTCGTTGCCATCGAACTCAGCCTGAGGAATGGTGAGCACATTCATGTAAGCCTCGGGGTCGTCGGTAGGCTTGGTTGACAGCAGGGCAGCACTGGGCCAGCCTTGTGAGGTGGTACGGCGGAAGCCTTGTTTCAGGCGCTTCAGGTCGTACATACGTCCGAACTCGCCCCAAAGCTCAATGCGGCGCTGGATGAGAATTTCTTCGAGCAGCGAGTTGGTCTCGTCGGCAGGAGCAGAGGTCTTGCCCAGGGCGGTACCGGTCTTGCCAGTCTCGTAGTTGGGGTCGCGCTTGCTCATCAGGGCCATGAGGTCGGCCTTGGCGCTGGCCTCGTCGTTGAGGCGGCACTCAGCCTCGGCAGCGGTGAGGTACATCTCCTCAACACGCATGAAGATATAGTCGCCCAGCCATGAAGCCACGTCAGAGAATGTGAACTTGCGCTGTACGTAGGGATAGTCGGCGTTGTTCGCCTCCCACCATGCGAGACGTGTGTCAGTAGCACTCATCTTGGCATAGAGCTCACGGTTGATTTCCTTCACGGCACGACCCTTACCGGCATACTTGGCAGCATCGTAGTCCATGTGTGAGAAGAAGCTGGCGTACATACCCACCTGGTCGGCGATGATGGCAGCACCCCACATCACGTTGGCGGCATTCACGTCGTTCATACCCATGAACGAGCTGACGGGCAGTATGGTGCAACCACTGGCGTCGATAGCGGCATGAGCAGCCGTCTTGGCTTCCTGCCACTTGTTCTCTACCATGCAAATGCGTGCCTTGATAGCAAGTGCCACAGCATAGCTGATGTGGCTCTTGTCCTCCTGAGTTGTTCCCTCAAGCAGCTCACATGCCTTGTTGATGTCCTTGTCAATCTGGGCATAGACCTCAGCGTTGGTAGAGCGGGGCTGACCAGTCGTCTCAGGAGTGGTCGGCTCATTATAGATAGGTACGCAAGGCTCGTTTTCGTGACCCACCAAGGTGCGGGCGAAGTACTGCGACAGCATGAAGTAGCTGTAGGCACGAATGGCGTATGCCTGACCGATGGCATAGTTCTTCTCGGTTGTCGTACCACCCATCGTCTCTTCTGCGGCAATGATGTAGTTGGCATTGGCAATCCAAGTGTAATAGGCGAACCAGAGGTCGTAGCTGCGCCATGCGCTACTGGTGTAACGACCCTTCACGTTATAGAGTGCATCGAACCAGAACCAGCCAGAGCCTTGGGCGGCCATGACGTGGTCCTCGCCCATAACGTCGGCACAGAGGTTATAGGCCGTAATGCCGAAGCACTGGTGGGTGTTATCGGTGGTGGACCATCCAGAAGTGTACATCTCACGGTAGATACCGTTGAGGGCCACCTGTGCAGCCTTACCATTGGCAAGCAGACCCTGTCCCGACATCGACTGTGTAGGAACGGTGGTCAGCTGGTCCTCTGTGCAAGAGGTGGTCAGCATGGTTCCGGCCAGAAGTCCCACAAATGTATATTTGAATATTGCTTTCATATCTCTTATTGCTTTTGATGTTTTTACCTTTTACCAAATAAAACTTAGAACTTCACTTCCAGACCTATAGTCCATGTCTTGTTGGGAACATAGTCGTAGTCAGTACCACCCGAGAAGTTGTACTGTGGGTCCATACCGTCAAGGTGAGTGAACAGTGCAAGGTTGTCGACCGAAGTGAATACACGCACGTTCTGCAGGCCAGCCTTGGCAGTGATGCTCTTTGGCAGAGTGTAGCCCAGCGTGATGTTCTTGATGGCGAAGTAGGATGCATCTATAAGGTTGCGGTCCATATAAGATGCATAGTATGATGCAATCTCTACGCGGGGCACATCGGTCACGTCGCCGGGCTTCTGCCAGCGGCGCAGGTAGTTCTTGTGCCAGATGTCGGTGGGATACCAGATGTTCATAGCACTGGCATAGAGGCCGTCGTACACCTTACCGCCGATGCTGTAGGTGGTCAGCACAGAGAGGTCGATGCCCTTGAAGCTCAAGCTGGTGCTTAGGCTACCATAGAGGTCGGGAATGCGGCTACCCATGTAGAACTTGTGGTTGTTGGCCTCGGTGTAGTCGCTGGTGATGCGCTCAGTGCCGGCAATCATATTACCGTCATCGTCCTTGTCGTAAGTCCAGTAGAGCAGCTGACCCGTTGCGGGGTCTACACCTGCGGTTTTCGATACATAGAAGGTGTTGATGGCCATGCCTTCCTTGATGACGCGGTTGCCGCGTACTATTTCAGGTGATTCGTTTGTCAGCTTCAGTACTTTGTTGCTTACGGTCGAGCCCATCCAGGTGATGCTCCAGTTCATATCTTTTGTCTTGATAGGAGTGACGGTTAGCTCCATCTCAACACCTTGGTTGCGCATGTCGCCCACGTTGGCGTTGTAGCCTGTGAAGCCTGTTGACAGCGGCATAGGATATTCAAGCAGCATGTCAGTGGTCTTCTTGTTGTAGTATTCAACGTTGAAGCGAATCAGCGAGTTAAACAACGTACCCTCCAGACCGATGTTCAGGTTGCTGTTCTTCTCCCACGACAGGTCTCTATTCTCCATGGTCGATACAACGGCACCGATATTGTTTCCGTTGTTCCATCCCAGGCTGTAGAGACCCTGCCATGCATAGAAGTTGGAAACTCCGTCGCTGTCGAGCAGGCTCTCATTACCCTGCTGGCCGTAGCTGGCCTTAAACGACAGGTTGTCCACCCACTTTACATCCTGCATGAAGTTCTCCTTTGAGATACGCCAGTTACCGCCGATTGACCAGAACGTACCCGTCCAGTTCTTGCTGTAGAAACGTGATGAGGCATCTTTACGTAGTGATGCAGACAGATAGTACTTGTCGTCAAAGTTATAGTTGATACGGCTCAGAACAGAGTTGATGCGGTGATCAAGACTGTAGGAGTCTGCTTCATACATATTGGCGGCAGGACCCAGCTCGTAGATACCGTCCACAAGGTTGGTACGTCCGGCGGTCAGGTACTCGTATTTCATCTGGTACCACTCATGACCCAGCAGCAAGTCGATGTTGTGCTTGCCGAAGGTGCGGTTCCAGGTGAGCAGCTGATTGAAGGTGAAGCTTTGTGTGCGATAGTTGTACTTCTGAATCAGACCGTTGGCCCCAGCCTGGTTGCCGTGGTACATGTTCATGTAGCGCATGCGCAGCTGGTTTTCGTAGTTCAAACTGAAGTTTACACTCAACTTCAGACCCTGGAGCCAGCCTGCAGATGCATCGTCGGTACCCAGCACCATGCCCGTGTTCAGAAGGGCAACGTCGCGCTTGCGGAATGCCTTATCGTCGACCAGGCCACCCATCGGGTTGTAGTCGGTGTAGGAGCCCGGACGGCCGTTCTCACCATAGTCGAGCTGCGGCTTGCCGTTCTCGTCGAGCACATTGTTGCCCTGGGCATCCTTGATGTACAGCGGGAAGAGAGGAGATACAAACTGCGATGAATACCAAACGTTTGAAGTAGAAGTACCGTCATAGTCGTTGGCGTTGGTAACCGAGTGGGCCAGCGATGCGTTGATGTTGGTGTTGAACCAATTGGTAACGGCTGTGTTTACGTTGGCACGGGCATTGTAGCGCTCGAAGTTGGTGGTCTTCAGGATACCATCCTCGTTTACGTAGCCCAGTGAAACGTTATACTTGGTCTTCTCAGTACCTCCGGCAACCGAGAACTGATGCTCGTGGCGGAAGGCGTTCTTGTTCTCCAGCTGGTCAATCCAGTACTCGTCCCAAGCGGCGGTGGCATCGCTGCGTACCTGTCCGGTAGCGGGGTCGATAATCTGATCCCAGGTGTAGTTCTTGAACGGGTTGTACTGCTCACCACCCATATAGTTGCCCAGTGCGGCTTTGGCAGCAGCCTCACCGTCGGCCCATGACATACCGTTGTCGAAGATGTATCCGTTGCGCAGTCCCTCGTAGGTCAGCTGCACAAAGTCCTTCTGGCCTACCAGGTCGTAGTTCTTTAGGGCGCGATTCGACCAACCAGCGGTTGAGCGCCAGGTGACCTGAGCCTTACCTTCCTTACCCTTCTTCGTGGTAATCATCACCACACCGTTGGCACCACGGGCGCCATAGAGTGCACCGGCCGAGGCATCCTTCAGGATGGTCATCGACTCGATGTCGGCAGGGTTGATGCTGGAAAGGCTGCCATCGTAGGGAGCGCCGTCAACCACATAGAGGGGAGCCGACGAAGCATTGATAGAGCCAAAACCACGGATGCGGATGGCGGGTGAAGAACCAGGCTGACCGCTGCCGCTGGTCACCTGTACACCGCTTGCCATACCTTCAATACCCTTGGCAACGTTAGTGATAGGACGCAACTCTAGCTTGTCACCACCGATATTCTCAGCAGAACCGGTAAATGACGATTTCTTGGCTGAGCCATAGGCCACCACGATAACCTCGTCGAGGGCTTTCTGGTCACTAGTCAGCAGAATGCGCATGTTGGGACGTGCGGTAACCTCCAGGGGCTCCATGCCAATGTAGGTGATGCGCAGTGTGTTCTTTCCTGCGGGACATGTCAGCGAGAACTGTCCGTTGGAATTGGTAACGGTACCGGTGTTTGTGCCTACTACCTGGATGGTAGCACCCATGACGGGCTGTCCGTCGTCCTGAGACACCACGGTACCACTGACTTTAGTCTGCGAGAATGCCCCGCCCACCATGAGGAAGAGCACCGCCAGCAATGTCATTAGTCTTTTTTCCATAAAATCTCTCTCGTTTTTGTTTGTTTGTAATGTTATTATTTGTTCGCTTTATATATATGTTCACGTACATTAAGTACTATATAATTGCCATCTGTAGGTTTACATTTTCACTCCTCACGCGCGGAGGTGTTAATTATACTTATATTTAACGGTCTTAAATGTTACAGTTTGCAAAAATAAATATTATTTTTTAAAACTCCAAACGTTTTTGTTGAAAAATGCAAATTTTATTGTCTTTCTTTGATATTCCTGCTTCTTTTTCCTACATTCTACTGTCATTTTGTTTTTCACTACAGATTACACAGACTCAAATGCACGGGTAAAAAAATCACCATTTTTTTAGACGGCAAGTACCTGTCATCAGTCGCATGACATTCCCCTCCCATGTAGTAGACATCTCATTATACACACATCTCTGAGGGATAGCCCAAAAGGGGCGTTGAGACAAAAGGTAAGGGGACGTTGAGACAACAGGTAAGGGGACGTTGAGACAACAGGCAAGGGACGTTGAGACAA
Source organism: uncultured Prevotella sp. (assembly GCA_947303825.1). Taxonomy (GTDB): domain Bacteria; phylum Bacteroidota; class Bacteroidia; order Bacteroidales; family Bacteroidaceae; genus Prevotella. The sequence goes on from CAMYZK010000015.1 coordinate 11,390, forward strand.
CAGGCAAGGAACGTTGAGACAACAGGCAAGGAACGTTGAGACAACAGGCAAGAGACATTGAGACAACAGGCAAGGGAAAAAGTTCAGCTAGGTGATAATCAAATATTGCAATTTTTGCCAAAAGTAGCACTTTTGCATATAAACACCTAAAGCACAGCAAATTACAAAGGTGACACTTCTTGAAAAAGTGTCACCAACCATCACCCAAGTAAAACAAGTTGTTTTACTGTCTGTGGAGGCTGTTTTGCAAAACATAGAGCCCCCTGTTTCAGTAAAACAACTTGTTTTACTTCTTCTCAAGCCCCAAAAGTGACACTTTTAAAAGAAGTATCACCGCTGGAAACCCCTTATTTTACAGGGGAAATGAGAGAAAGTGACACTTTAGGCTATTTTTTTGAATTCTTTTTTTGACTGCATGTTCAAGTCGCATGACTGAACTGCTTAGAGCAGCTGAACAGTTCGTCTAAACAAAGAGGACTATTGCGACAAAGCCTCGAAAAGCATGTCGAGGGCTTTGTCGGCATCGCCCTTGGCCTCGTTTAGCAGAGTGACGAACTTCGAGCCGATGATGGCACCGGCAGCATTGTCCTGGGCAGCCTTGAGGGTCTGGGCATTAGAGATGCCGAAGCCAATCATGCGGGGATTGCGCAGGTGCATCTGATCAATGCGGCGGAAGTAAGCCTGCTTGGCATCGTCGAAGCTCTTCTGGGCACCGGTGATGGCGGCAGAGGAGACCATATAGATAAAGCCGTCGGTGTTGTCGTCAATGAAGCGTATGCGCTCGTCGCTGGTCTCTGGAGTGATAAGCATGATGACGCGCAGGTCGTAGCGGTCGGCGACGGGCTTGACTATGTTCAGGTAGTCATCGAAGGGAAGGTCGGGTATAATCATTCCGCTTACACCTGCCTCGACAGCGGCTGCACAGAAGGGCTCTATGCCGTAGTGCAGGATGGGGTTGAGGTAGCCCATGAGTATGAGGGGGATATGCACCTCGTCCTTGATGGCTTTCAGCTGCTGGAGAAGCAGCTGCACGCTCATGCCGTTCTTCAGGGCCTGGGTGGCGGCCGACTGGATGACGGGGCCGTCGGCAAGCGGGTCGCTGAAGGGGATGCCTACCTCGATGAAGTCGATGCCCCGGCTCTGCATGGTTTTTATCACGTGGCCCGTGCCGTCGAGCGTAGGGCAGCCGGCACAGAAGTAGAGAGAAAGAAATTTCTTGTCGCCTCGGTTGGCGAAGAGTTGGTTTATTTTGTTCATGGCTGGTATGGGGGGTGTTAGGGGTTGTTAGGGGTGTTGAGATTTTGGGGTGTTTTGGGAATTATGGGGCCCATTGGACTAGGAAGCTGCAGAGGGCGGCGATATCCTTCATGCCAGGGGCGGTCTCGAAGCGGGAGTTGAGGTCGATGCCCACACACCTGTCTGCGGGGAAGCCGTCGAGCGCAAACGCCTGACGGAGGCGGGGGGCATCGTCGGGGCCTATGCCGCCACTGAGGAGGAAGGGAGTCGTGCCGGCATACCCGGCAAGCACACTCCAGTCGAACTGCTTGCCACTGCCGCCCATACAGGCACATTTCGTGTCGAAGAGGAAAGCATCGACACAGTCCTCGTAGGCCTTACACGCCTCAAGGTCGCTACGGCAGCCAATGCTGATGGCCTTCCAGAGCTGTATGCCAGGGGTGAGCGCTGTGCGCAGGCTGCGTATGAGCTCGGGCGTCTCGTGACCGTGTAGCTGGATGACATCGAGCTGGAAGCTGGCAACGCGGGCTATGATGTTCTGGGGCTTCTCGTCTACAAAGACACCGACACGCTTGGGCATCCCGGCGCTTTTTCCACCGGACACCGACAAGACGGGAGCACTGTCGGCGATGATGCCGGCGTTGACGGGGGCCGTGGTGACGCAGCGGGGTGACTTTTCCCAGAAAATCATACCAATATAGTCGACACCCAGTTCGGCAACCTGACGCATGTTCTCGCTGTCGCGCATGCCGCAAACTTTCACTCTCATTTTACTATTTTACAATTTTACTATTTTACTATTTTACAATTTTACGATTTCGACAACTCGGTAATAAACTCACGCAGGGCGGTTCCAGGGTCGGGTGTCTTCATGAAGCTCTCACCGATGAGGAAGCCGCGGAAGCCGGCATCGCGGAGGGCACGGACGGTGGCAGGATTGCTGATGCCGCTCTCGCTCACGAGGACGGGGGCTCCAGCAGCAGAACCGCCAGACACTGTTGTGGCGGCACGGAGCTTCTCGGCTAGCCGGAACGAGTTGTCTACATCGGTTACAAACGAGCCGAGGTTGCGGTTATTAATACCGCAGAGGTCTGGCTGCAGCTCTGCGTACTCCAGCTCTCGCTCGTCGTGCATCTCCAACAGCACCTCAAGTCCCAGCCCATGTGCCTTGTGCAGGAGTGTCCTAAGCTTCTCCTTCGGCAGACAAGCAGCAATCAGCAGCACTGCCGACGCGCCACACAGCACAGCTTCGTAGAGCTGCATCTCGTCGACAACGAAATTCTTGTAGAGGATGGGGATGGTGACACCTGAACAGCGGGCCGCGCGGATGAAATCATCGTGTCCGCCGAAGTAATGCTTGTCGGTGAGGATAGAGATGGCGGCAGCACCGTTCTGCTGGTAGCTCAGGGGGACGATGTCGGCGCGGCCTTCTTCCTTAATCCATCCCTTGGACGGCGAGCGGCGCTTGAACTCGGCTATGATGCCGGTCGGACTGGTGAGCAGGGCCTGGCGAAGGGAGGGTTTTGGAGCACGCATCTGCTCCAGTTCCTCAAGCTTGTGGGCCACTATTTCTTGTAGGATATCTAAGCCCCCCCCCTTCCCCTCCCCAAGGGAGGGGTGTTTGGTTACTTCTTCCATTATTTTTCTTTTACTGTAACAGTCATTCTTATGTCGTATAGTTGAGCTATCTATCTCCCCCTCCCTTTGGGCTACTCTTTATACACATCTTCGAGGGGTAGCCCCGAAGGGGCGTTGAGACCATAGGCAGGAGTGACGCTCGGCTTTGCCTGTAGTCTTTTCAGTCCTTCGGGCTTCCGCTGTGCTTCCATTTGCTGAGATGTGTATAAAGAGTAGTCCCTTTGGGAGGGGGCGGGGTGGGCTTTTAACTATTGAGTACTACAAATTTCTTGAAGGTCTTCAAGGCGGCACCGCTATCGATGCTCTCTCGGGCGATGGCTATGCACTCGTCAATGCTCTTCTGTCCCTTCTCCAGCACCTGGATGCCAAAGGCGGCATTGGCCAGCACGATGTTCTTCTGTGCGGGCAGGGCACGGTTTTCGAGCACGGCGTCAAAGATCTGCTTGGCCTCCTGCTCGGTAGCTCCGGCCTGCAGCTCCTCGGGCTTGGCGAGTTCGAAGCCGAGGTCTTGGGGCTTGAAGATGCGCTCGTACTGACTGGTGGTCACCTTAAAGTCGCCCGTCAGCGAGATCTCGTCGTAGCCGTCGATAGAGTTCACAATGCCGTAGTCGATGCCCAGACGCTGATAGACCTGATGGTAGAGACGCATCTGGTCGAGGTTAGCCACGCCGAGCAGCTGGCACTGCGGCTGGCTGGGATTGACCAGCGGGCCGAGCAGGTTGAAGATGGTGGGGAAGGGCAGAGCCTTGCGTATGGGGCCGACGAACTTCATGGCCTTTGCGAAGAGCTGGGCGTGCAGGTAGACGATGCCTGCCTCGGCCATGCAGCGGTTCAGGCGGTCGAGGTCGTCGGTGAACTTCACGCCGTGCTGGGCGATAACGTTCGACGCTCCGCTGGTCGAGGTGGCGGCGTAGTTGCCATGCTTGGCCACCTTGTAGCCGGCACCGGCGATGACGAAGCATGAGGTGGTGGAGATGTTGAACGTGTTCTTGCGGTCGCCGCCGGTGCCTACGACATCGATATAGCGGTCGCAGTCGAGGGGCACGGGCACGCCAGTCTCCAGGATGCCGTCGCGGAAGCCGAGGAGCTCGTCGACGGTGACTCCGCGCATCTGCAGACAGGTCAGCAGAGCCGTAATCTGCTCATTGGGGTACTCAGAGTGGGTGATGCCCACTAGGATGGTTTTCATTTCTTCACGAGAGAGTTCCTCGTGGTTCAGCATCCTGTTCAGGATGTCTTTCATTGTCTGTGCCATATCTAATTTAATTGATAATTGACAATTGATAATTGATAATTAAAGGAAGAGCCAGTTCTGGAGCATTTTCTTTCCATCGGGGGTGAGCACGCTCTCTGGGTGGAACTGGATACCGCGGACGTTGAGCTGGCGATGGCGCAGGGCCATCACTTGCCCTTCATCACTCACAGCCGTAATCTCCAGACAGTCGGGGAAGTCTTCCCTCGACACCACCCACGAGTGGTAACGCCCGATAGTGATGTCGCGCTCCATACCGCTGAAGATAGGTTCGTCGGCCACGATATGACAGGAGGTGGCAACACCATGGAACACGTCGGAAAGATTCTCCAGCTTCGCGCCAAACACCTCGCCGATGGCCTGATGGCCGAGACAAACGCCGAGAATGGGTTTGCGACCAGCATAAGTGCGGATGACATCGCAGAGCAATCCAGCCTCAGAAGGGATGCCAGGACCAGGCGAGAGGATGATCTTATTGTAGGACTCAAGGTCTTCGAGCTCGAACTGATCGTTGCGCACCACGGTGACCTCTGCGCCCAACTCCTTCACTAAATGACTCAGATTATATGTAAACGAGTCGTAATTATCGATGATGACTATTTTCATAATGTTGCTGCTTTTTCGATGGCCTTGCGCAGGGCACCGAGTTTGTTGTTCACTTCCTGTAATTCATACTCCACGTCGCTCTTGGCCACGATGCCGCCGCCAGCCTGGAACCACAGCTCGCCATTGCGCGAGACGAAAGTGCGGATGGTGATGGCCTGGTTGAGCGAACCGTCGAGGCCTATGATGCCTATGCAGCCGCCGTAGGCACCCCGGTTGTGCGGCTCGTACTCCGAGATAAGCTGCATGGCACGAACCTTCGGGGCTCCTGAGAGTGTACCGGCGGGGAAGGTGTCGATAAACGCTTTTATGGGATCGGCATCAGCATCGAGCTCTCCACTGACGCGGCTCACCAAATGTATGACGTGCGAATAGTACTGCAAATCCTTGTAGAAGTCAACTTTCACCCCGTGACAGTTTCTCGACAGGTCGTTGCGGGCCAGGTCTACCAGCATCACATGCTCGGCATTCTCCTTCGGGTCGTTGCGCAGATACTCCGCACCGCGACGGTCAGCCTCGGCATCGCCCGTCCGCTTCGTCGTGCCGGCGATGGGGTCGATGTAGGCGCGGAACCTCGCCCCTGTGCCCGACACTTCTCCGTCGGGAGCGATGGCTTCTATGCGGCAGTGTGTCTCTGGCGAAGAGCCGAAGATGCGGAACCCGCCGAAGTCGAAGTAGAAGAGATAGGGCGAAGGATTGATACTTCGGAGGGCGCGGTACAGCTTGAAGTCATCGCCCTCGTACTTCTGTATGAAGCGGCGCGAGAGAACTATCTGGAACACATCACCTCTAAGGCAGTGCTGTATGCCCCGGCGTATGTTTGCACGGTGTTCATCGTCAGTCAGCGTTGAACGGACATCGCCCACAGGATGGAAGTCGTATGCCTTCACACTGGCCTTGTTCATTGCCTTGAGAATGGAGTCAATTACAGACCCCACCCCCAACCCCTCCCCTTGAGGGGCAGGGAACTGCTGTGCGTAGCCGTTCCCCTCCCTTGCAGGGGAGGGGTTAGGGGTGGGGTCAGTAATCTCCACCACCTTCAGCATGTTGTTGTGATGGTCGAAGACAATCACCACCTTATATAATA
>CAMYZK010000016.1 GCA_947303825.1 uncultured Prevotella sp.
GGACCCTCGCCAGGGTGCCTCGGAGAATCACTTCATGCTGGGACAGATTGACGAGTGGCTCTTCCGTTCGCTCTGCGGCATTGGCCAGGCACCGGGAACCCACGGCATGCGCCATCTCGTGATAAAGCCGCAGCCGGTGGGCGACATAACACAGGTGCAGGCCACCATACATACGCTCTACGGAGAGGTGAGCGTGAGGTATGACAAGGAGACGGGAGAATGTGTGGTGGAAGTGCCGGGAGGGTGTGAGCTTGATTGAGTTAAGAGTTAAGAATTAAGAGTTCTTCGCAGAGCGAAGCGGCAGAGCCGAGCGAAGAATTGAGAATTAAGAGTTAAGTATTTAGAATTCTTTCATCTATATGAGAACAATAACCCCATTAATTGCCCTGGCCGTTATGACGGCAGTGGCTTGTAGCGACGGCAAGACACAGTCTGCTGGCGGCAACGGCGAGAAACCCACGGGACTGGCTGTCGACGAGAAAAACTTTCCTGATGTCGCCTTCCGTAGCGCCATCCTGGCTACTGATGCTGGTGAAGACGGAATACTTACCCATGAGGAGCTTACAGACTTCTCACTGCTTGATGTTAGTGACAAGGGTGTCACCAGTCTGGCCGGGATAGAGCATTTCCCCTTTCTCTTTTTCGTAAATGCCAGTCGAAACCCTATCCAGCAGATAGACTTGAGCAAGAACAGTACCCTTACCGAGTTGTATTGTACAGACTGCCCCAAGCTTACCTCTCTCACGTTGGGCGAGCAGCCTCGTCTGGAGATGCTTAACTGTAGCCGTACCAACGTTGACAGTCTTGACGTGACGCAGTGTCCCAGTCTGGTGTCGCTATACTGCTACGACACTCCCATCGCAGGCATAGACCTCAGTGCCTGTCCGGCTCTGAAGGCAATTTGCTGCGACCCGTTGCTAATGCAGGCACTAGACCTCACTGCATGCCTGGATGTGAAGTTTGTCGATGAATCGGGAAGTGAGATATGAGGATGCTCTCAGAACGGATAGCCTATGGCGATGTGCAGGGTGTGCATGTCGCTGAAGCGACTTATGTTGAAGTAGCCGCTCTTGCCGGTGTCATAGGGCAGGTGCAGGCCGAATCCCCAGTCGAGGCGCAGCACTAGGAACTGCAGGTCCATGCGCAGGCCGGCTCCGGTGCCCAGTGCCAGCTGGCGAGGCAGGTTCTTGAGGCGTAGCCTGTTGTTGCCGAAGAGAGCGTTCCACGCGGTGACGAACTCCTGGACATCCTCAATGTCTGTTTCTCCTTCTAAGCCTTCAATGCTCAGTGTCCAGTCTTCCGAGCTCCATACGTTTCCTGCATCGAGGAACAGGGCTCCGTGCAGGTTTCCGAAGAGGCGGCGGCGCAGTTCAAGGTTTACCACCAGCTTGGTGTTGCCGTTCTGCATGAGGTAACCCCACTTCCTGCCTTCTGCCTTACCTGCAAAGGCCTGCATGCCTATAAAGGCTCCGGGACCTATGCTTCGCACGGGGAAGGCACGTATGCTGTTGGCACCTCCCACGTAGAAGTTTTCGCTGAAGGGTGCTTCCGACGAGTTGCCGTATATCCACATCTGCCCCAGGCTGGCATGGGCAACCAGTTTGGTGCGCTGGCTGAGGGTCCATGTCTTCGTGATGTCGGCCTCCAGCTTGACAAACTGCGAGTATGGGTTTTTGAAGAAGGTCTTGTCCTGCTGTTTCCAGCTGTTGCCCTGTATAGCCACATCGTAGAGTGCCATGATGTTGCCCGACTCCTGTACTGTAAGCTCCATGTGTAGGGGGTGGCGGTATGCGGGTGGTGAGGCGTAGCTGTAGGTGTATCGCATCTTGGGTATGAAGAAGTTGCTCATGGCGGTGGCCAGATAGGGATTTTCCAACAGCAGGCTGTCGAATAGCAGTGTGTGGCTGTTCTGGAACTGATATTTCAGCGTGAGCGGTGACAGCTCATGTCTTATGACAGGGCGACGGGTCTCGTCGCTCTTGTTCATCGGCGATGTTGCGGGCTGCCAACGGTATGTCCACTCACCGCTTGCCAAGTGCATCTTGTAGTATCCGGGATGGCGGTCTACGTCAGTAGAAAGCTTGGCGGTAGTCGTTGTGTTTGTCCATCGTCGGGGGCGTCGCCTGCTGCCTTGCTGCATGGTCTGTCGGCTCCGGCTTGTTTTTCTGAAACGTGGGAACAGCCTCCGGGGGAACTCCACCGACATGTCAAGACCGTACTGATAGGAGTCCATGTCAGAGCCTTGACTGTTGGTCTGCCATTCGTATGCACCATGCAGGTTGATGTCAAGTTTCTCCCCTCCCCGGAAGGCATTGCGACGGGTGAGGCCTATCTTCACTTCAGGCCCCAGGCGTCCGATGGTGCGGTTGACGAAGTTGGTCTCTACATAGAAGTCGTATGGCTTGTCGAAGATGCAGTCTAGCATGAGGTCGAGCGTATCGTTGTCACGGGGTGTAAACTTGAAGTCCACCGAGCTGAAGACTCCTGTGGCGTTCACCTTCTGCATGGACTCCTGATAGTCGGAGTAGCTGAACAGCCGGTTGGGCAATAGCTTCATGTTCTTGAGGATTGTCCGTACGTTCATGGGCGGTCGCTTGCCGCCAAACATCACCTTGAGGAACCTCAGCGTCATGGTGCTGTCGGTGCGTTCCATTATGTTCTTGCGCAATCTCAGGCTGGTAGTGCCTATGTACCAGGGCCTTAGGGCTTGTGGCTGTAGCGAGTCGGCCATTTGCAGTCGCAGCTGTACGTGGTAGGGTTTGACAAAGGTGTCGGCAAGGAAGGTGGCGTAGGCAGGTGAGTAGTAATAGTAGCCGTTGTTGCGGAAGAGGGTGCTCAGGCGGGTGCGCTCGGCATCGAGGTTGCCCACGCTGAAAGGTGTGCCCCGCTTCAACGTGGCCTCGGCCTTTGTGGAGTCGATGAGCTGCTGCATGTGAGCGGGAAATCCCACATACTCCATACTGTCTATCCTGAACAGCGAGTCCATGCGCACGGTGTAGGCTATCTTAGCCTTCTTCGGGCTTTCTTCTATAATACCTTCATCGGTCTGACGCGTCTTTCCTTTCTTCATTACTTCCCTGTAGGTTACGTCACCGTGTAGGTACCCATTGGTGCGCAGCACCTGCCTTGCCACCTGTGCCCTCAGTGCAGGATTAACCTGACTCATCAGCACCGGTGACTTGCCGAAGGTGTGGTTCATCCACTTGCCGAACTTTGTCTTCGCGTTGACGGTGGCATTCCATACCCACAGCCTGTAGGGGAAGGGCGTGCGGTAGTGGCTGGAGCCGAACAGAGCCCCGTTAGGTGCAGTGGCAAGGGCAGCCTCCAGCTCCTCCTGAGTGGTCAGCGAGTGGCTGTTCTTCTCAAAGTCGGGGTAGCTGGTCTTGGCCAGCCCTATGAAAAGCTGGTCGCCTTCGGGTATGTGGCTTGTGGTGGAACAGGCACACAGCACCAAGAGGAGCGTCAGTATCCTTGACACACGTATCACGTACCTATATATCTTATTGCTGTTTGCCTTCATCATTCTTTATTGCTTTTCATTGGCCTTTACTGAGTCTTGAGGGATGTCGCGCACTGGTGTCACCCCTTCCGGGCTGTCCTCTCTCCTTCGGCTATTGATAATAGGCTGCTGTGGCTTTCGGAAGAGGTCGAAAAGGCTGTCTAGCTTACGTTTCCATATATATCCTCCGCCATACTCTCCAGTGTAGCCTTCCAGCCAGTCGTACACATTCTGGTTGTAGAACAGCTTGAGATACTGGTTGCTGGTAGGCGAGAGCCGGTATTCCATGCTCACGTTGTCGAAGAACGACTGCTGCTGTCCCTGCATCTCGCTGCCAGTAGACACCTTGCCGCCTATCTGTACGTTGAGGCGGTTGTTCCAGAAGCGCTTGGCAAACTTGAACGAGTAGTCGGTCCGGGTCTGGCCCGACGCGTCGGTAGAGTTGTCGAATCCCAGCTGCAGGTCTACTGTCTTCAGTGCACCGGCCGTAATGTTGTTTATCTCGTTTTGCAGGAAGGAGCTGAGGGCAGAGTTCATGGAGAAGGCGTTGGTGTTACCGTCGGAGAGGTACATACCTGTGGTGAGCATAGTGACGGCCAGCTTGCCTCTTTGCTCTGTGCTCATGGCATTCAGCTCGTTTTGTATCTGCATGTCTTCGGGTGCGGAGATGGTGAATTCGAGTCCCATGTTGCTCAGTGTGCGTGTTATCTCCACTCCGCACTCAAAAGTCACGTTGCGGTTCTGCTCGCCGTCGGAGCTGACGCTGGCTCGGTTTTCCTCTGTGGCGGTGATGTTGAGTGTTGGGTTGTCGGGCTGACCTGTAAACTCCACGTAGCTGCCCTCCTTGATGGTGAATGTCTTGAGTGGAATGATGGGCAGCGAGTACTTCATGGTGCCGTGCTCCACGGTGTACCTTCCCAGCAGGCTCATGCCGTTGGCATCCATGAGCAGGCGCAGGTCTCCGCCACCCTGCAGGTTGACGTAGTTGGTCTGTTCGGTGTTGAGTGCACATCTCAGGTGTGCTCCGTGGTCTATGCTTATGTTCATGTCCACGTTTAGGAAGTCGGTTTCGGGGTTCTCCCTGACAATGCTTGTGCTGTCGCTGAAGTCAACGAACTGCACCAGCTCGTCCATCTGGCTATCGGTAGACAGTGGGGAGTCAAGCAGGATGTAGTTAAGGTCGGTGGTGCCCAGCACGTCGAGTCTGCCTCGCAGTGACAGCTGTTGCATGTTTCCGCTGAGGATGGCGATGATGTTTACGAAGGCCTTTCCGTAGGCCACCGATTCCCGTGTCTGCTTGGCATTGATGAGCTGGAAGTCCTTGGCTCTCACAACGAGGCGTATAGACTGTTTGTCTTCTCCATAGAGGTCAATGTTTCCGTTTATGGTGAGCGGATTCTTGCCGTATGAGTAGAGTTCAAACTTGTTGAGCTGTAGCACGGAATTGGTGATGGTAATAGGCTGTTGGCCAAACTTCATCCTCACTCCGTATGGCTTGCTCACAAAGTATCCGTCGGCAAAGTTGATGGTGCCGTTGGCTTGCAGCTTGCCTACAGGCCCTGCCACCGACAGTGTTCCGCTTGCCGTTCCTTCAAATCCGAATAGCTGCTCTCCCATGAATGCGTTGGCAATAGACAGTGGCAGCCTTGTCAGTTCCATTGTTCCCTTGAGTGTCTTTTCACTTGTATAGCTGCCTTTCAGCGTGCCTATCTCTTCGTCGTCGAGCAGCAGGGTGGCATCTACCACGTGGGTGTCGTCTTCTTTCCAGAGGTAGACGAACTCTGCGCCAATGTTTCCTATCTCGCTGCCTTCGTAGGTCAGTTTCTTAACGCTCATGTCGCTGGCCACCGAGATGTTGTGTTGCTGGTCCATGATGAGGTGATAGTCGCCATTGAGCACTCCTGTAACCTTTGGCAGCAGGGCAATGTTGCTGGTAAGGCTACCCAGGTCCAGCTTGCTCACACTCACCGTGATGTCTTGCAGCGGCTGTTCTTCCAGGCCCCAGCTGTCATTGTTGTTCTCGGTATAGATTAGTATTTGTGTGCCGTCGTCGGCTTTCAGGTCGATGTTTGCCTCTATCCTATTGTTGTCGTGCAGCAGCAGGTAGTTGTCATCGTTGAGGGTAAACTCCTTGTATCCCAGCGTGGGACGTGAGGGTACCAGCTGGAACCGTATTCCGCTGGTTTCCTCGCCATCGCCGTTGGAAGGTATCGTTGCCATTTCTGCCTTGGCACCCAGGCGCACGTTGAGCAACCCTTTTTCGTCGAAATATCTCAGGCCTATCATGGCACCATATTCGCGCAGCTGACCGTCGTAGAGCAGGCGGAAGGCTCCCATGGGGTTCTTCTTTGAGTTTGTTACCCTGCCGTTGAAGCTCAGCTTCTCTCCCCTGTCTTCCAGGTTGAGTGCTATGGTGTCTAGTCGGGTATCGCCGCTGGTGAGAGCGAGTAGGACGGCTTTTCCGTTGAGGCCTGTCAGTGGCGAGGCATAAAGGTCTACGTCCATGTAGTCAAAGCCGATGCCCATGGAGTTGTATAGCATGTCGGCAATAGGGTTGGCTTTGCCGCTCTTGCTCTGTATGGTGACATGGGCAGTAGGCAGCATTTGCTTCAGCCGTGGCTGGTCTATGGTGTGGCTCTTGAGCTGTGATGACAGAGTGTCGGCCATCTGTCCCATCGTGGCAAACAGTTGCTCGTAGTCTCCCTTGGCATTGATGCTGGCACTGAAGTCGCCTGTCACCATCCTTGCCATGGTGGTGTCGCGGCTGGTGGCCAGCCTGAGGTACACGTCGTCAAGCCGTCGTGTCGTCACGCTGTCGCGAATGTATATGCTCGTAATGTCTCCTGCCAGCGAGTGCGTAAGGTTCATGTCGCTGCCTATGTCGAGCGATCCTCTCAAACCCACGGCCATCGGACTGTCTGTGAATCCCAGTGCGTACAGGTCGACAAGTGCAAGGTCGGTGTTTACCTTAGCTGCAAAGGTGTTCTTATTGCTGTTTCCTGACAGCTGTGCCTCCAGCAGTATGCTCCCGTTTACCAGTTGGTTGGCACTTGATGCGCTAAGCATGGCCATGCCGTCGCTCAGGTTAATGTTTGCGTCTATGCTGTCGAGCTGCCACCTGTCGTAGGCTATGTTGTGTAGCTTTACTTGGGCGTCTATCTTTGTCTTCCTGTCGAACGGGTCTACACCCTGGCCCTTCATCTTCACGTTGGCCGTTATCGTGCCAATGTCTCCGCCTGGCATGTATTGGCGCAAGTCAATGTTGCGCATCGCTATGTCGGCATCGTAGCTCATGGCGGCCATGTTGCCTGTCGGTACGTTTGCACTGGCTTTCAGCGTGGCTGTTCCCCTGCCGGCGTGGAGTGCCAGCGATGTGGTGTACTTATTGCCGTTGGCCGACATGTTGCCTGCCAGGTGCGTGCCGGCTGGCACACGGTAGCTGGAAGGTAGTCCGAGACGGTGGAGTAGGGGAGTGAGCTGGCCGTAGGCATCTGCCTCCAGCTTGACTTGGGCCATGAGCCTTTCCATGTCGCCTATGTTGGCTATGTGGCCGCTGCCTTTCAGCTGAAACGCAGTGGGCAGCATGACACTCAGCTGGTTAATGTCCAGGCTGCTCAGCGTGCCGCTGGCTGTAGCCCTCATCGTCAGCTGACGGTCAGGCCATGCTGTCTTGGGCAGCTGTGGTGCCAGCAGCATGAGGTCTTCCTTGCCCACCTCGGCTGTCAGCTCTATCCTGTTCTGAGCGGCGTCTTCGGCTTTGTTGGGAGGGACTGTGGCCATGTCGGCAAAGGCCATGTCGATCTGTGCCTGCAGTGCCGATTGGGGCGTTCTGGCAGCAAAGTCGTAGAGCATCAGCCTCTCACCGTTCATGGACAGCCGTCCTTGCAGCGATGCCAGCTGCAGGCCGCCATGGGGCGTGGCCGGTGTGATGATGCGTGCCGCGCTGCCCTGGCGTATGGCCACGTTCATGCTGTCCTTGTAAGAGAAGATGGAGTCGATGCCCAGCGTCAGTCCGCTTAGGCATATATCGTTGCCGTAGAGCAGCTCGCCTTCCTGCCAGTCCAAAGCTCCTATGCCGTAGCGTCCCAGACCCAGGTGTATGTCGCCTTCTTTGAGGCTGGCCTGTCCCATGAAGGCACTGATACGTGTGGCAGAGTCGGCAAAGACTGCAGCCGAGTCGATGACAATGCTGATGCGTGAGCGCTCCAGCTCAAAGCGGTCGAAGGCGATGTGCCAGCCTATTGTGGAGGTGTCGATGGCAGCCGTGTCGCTCATAAACACGGTGAGGTTGCTGTCCTGCAGCCTGGGGTGCGCCAGCCGCACATCCATCTTTGCAAGGTTTATCCCTGGTGATGAGAACGACAGCTCGCCAATAGTGCCCTTGAGTCTCATGTCGTCTATAAAGCTCTTGGTGTTCAGCTTGGCATCGCCCAGCAGCAGGCCGTTTATTACCACCTGCCCCTTTAGCAGAGGGAGCAGCCTTATGTCGGCCACAGCTTGTCCTATGTCGGCAATGGTGTCGCCCTGCTCTATCACCAGTACGCCGTCCACTTGCAGGTCTAGCGGGAAACGCAGCCTCACGCGGTCTACGCTGATTTCCATGCCAGTCTCGCTAGAAGCGTAGCTGGCAACACGCTGCACCACCCAGTTCTGTACAGCGGGTATGTATAGCAGCGACAGCAGTACCACAAACAGCACTACGGGACTGAGTAGTGCCACCATCGCCCATCTCAGACTTTTTTTTATGAAGACTTTAGACACCTTCGCAAAATTTCTGGCAAAGATACAAAATTTCAACTAACTGAGCGTAGTAAAAAGCATATTTTTCTGCCGAACAAGAGAAATTAATTCTTTTTACTGTCCACTACTCTCCTTCGCTGACTGTTACGTCGGAGTAGGAGTTTGGATAGTTGTCACGCAAGATGTCGGGGGTGATGACACTGTTGCCGATGCCGTTGATGCCGGTTATGGTGAGCTTGTAGAAGTTGTTCCTCAAGAGTGCGTAGCGCATGGGAGCCATTGGGTCTGTAGTGGTGTGACGGTGCTCTATCCAGTAGGTGTAGTAGGTCTCATAGACTCCCATGTTGAACTTGCTCTGCTTGATGCCATAGTTCTTGAGTTGTGCGTCGGTATATGTCTCCAGCTCGTCAAGCTGTAGCCCGCTCACTATGTTTATGGCTTGTATAGAGCCATAGAAATAATACCGGTACAGGTAGATGGTGCCTGGCCAGTACTCTGGTCGGTATTCCTCTCTGAGCGTTTTCTGTGAGGCATCGTAGAGGTATACAAAGGTGGGGTTGACGGCGGCCTTGAAGACTATTCCCGGTGAGTAGCCGTTTTTCTGGCTGTCCTTGTAGGCTGTGTTCTCCAGCACGTATGCAAAGCCGTGGTTGTTGGCGGAAGGCATTGATGCGAAGTTGCTGGTGTTGAAGTCTCCAAACCATGACTGGTAGTGGTTGGCGAAGAGCGAGGCGGCAGCTTTGTCGGGTGTCTTCTTGTAGAAGAGGGGGTCTACCACGTACTGGTCGCCCAGCTCATTGTACTCACTGTAGTGATATGGTAGTGAGAAGGTGGGCTGCTGTGTGAGTTGTGGCAGGCTGTCTCTGTGCTGGAAGAGATAGTACTGGCGGTTCAAGTTCACCAGCTTGTAGTTGGTGATGTTGATGTCGGCATATTTCCTTCCGTTATGCAGCAGCTGGAAGGTGTTCTCGGCCACTCCAATCTGCAGCTTTGCCATGACACGTTCCATTTCCATAGTGAGCACATAGTCCTTGTTGGCCCAGGGTGTAAGGTCTACTGCCAGCAGTGCCGTGGCCCGGCTGGTCATCACAGGTCCGTTGTCGGGAATGTTTGCCTCTATGCCTCCCTTGTAGGTGGTGCTGTCTATCATGTCGAGCAGTTGGGACTCTTCTTCTATGCTGTCGGGGCAGTAGTCGTAGTTGGCTATGGCAAAGATGTCGTAGATGCCCGTCTTTAGCTCCACGGTCTCGTAGAGGTAGGTAATGTCGTACTGGGTGTCGTAAGTGTCGTCTATCTGTGTCAGTTCTTTTATTGTGGCTTTGGTGAATAGTTGTTTTGTGTGGGCATCGAAGAAAAAGAGGTCTAGATGGCTTATGGTGTACTCGTTGTGGAAGTAGTACTCGTCGATGGCACCGCTGTTGGCCGGTACTTTGAGCATGAGTGACATGCGTACCCGGTTGTCTGCATCGGCAACATCTCCTGCCGCCTGCCGTAGCAGGCTGTCAAGGGTTTCGTAGTCGGCAATGGGCGAGTCGTCGAAGGTGGCAAGCACTGTGCCGTTGCTGTCTATGACGTATGTTCGAGGTATGATGCTGGTTGCAAACTTATAGTAGAGGTTTCTGTCGCTGGGTATGTAAAATGGCATGGTGAAGCCATGCTTGTTCCAGTAGTCCAGAACGTCTTCCCTTGTCTGGCTGCGTGGCACATTAACGATAGGTACTGTCTGATGGTATTTGTCGTATATCCTTTGTAGCACGGGCATGAGCTGCTGGCAGTCGGGGCAGCGGGTGTCGAAGAAGTTGAGTATGTAGCATTGTCCTTCCAGCGACAATGACGACAGTTGTTTTCCGTCAGGGCCTAAAAGGTCGAAGTAGGGTGTCGTGTCGCCTACTTTCACCAGTGATGCGGTACCTGCCGTCTCTTCACTGTCTTCGCGGCATGCCGTTATCAATACAGTGAAGATAAACAGTGAGAGCTGTATCAGTATGCTGACCTTATGTGTTTTGCTTGTCACGCCTATAGCTTTAAGTGGTTGTATGCCCGGAGCCTCCAGCTGTTAACCTGCATCTGTATGAGCTGGTCGAGGTCGCTAGAGAGATAGAAGATAATGGTATAGAAGTCTTGGCGGTCAAGATATTCCTGTACAGACAGAGGCTCACCTAGGTTGGTATACAGCGAGCCTATCATGGCTATGTACTCGGGCAGTGAAATGTTGAACACTATCTCGGCCGTGCTCTTCTTCTCGAGTATTATGCGGCAGTCGGTGTCTTCCATGAGCCTCATGGTCATAATGTTGAACTGCAGGCCGTGGAGGGTGCCGTAGTCGGCATCGTCGAAGGTGACGTGGTTCATGCTGAAGGGCTCGTAGGTGGTGGCCGTCTCGGTAGCCAGTCGGCAGTATGCGTCTACAGTGCCGTTGGCAGTCACCACTTTCAGGGTGTAGTCGTCTGGGTTCATGGTGCTGTTGTCGGTGACGGGCACCACCAGGCAAGCCAGCTGGTTGGTAATCTTTGTGAGCTGTATGTCATAGGTGGCATACGAGTCATCGTAGTGTACTGCGGGCAGGCTGCCATAGAACACAGGCGGCAGCTGGGCAGAGCATGTGGCTGCAGGAGAAGCCAGCGAGAGGCGGAAGTCGTCGCGGGTCTGTGTGTCGCCGGCCACGGCATACGGGCTGTTGCCAATGCCGCTCCACACCACGAACTGATAGTTGCCCTCAGGCAGCCCTTCCACGCGGATGCGATAGTTGCCTGCTGTGAGTGCTTCCTGGGTGATGTATAGCCGCTTTACGAAGTTGCCCTCTGTGTCATAGATATAGACGTAGGCATCGGCAACGTGTCTCTGTGCTGCCTCCACATCAAGAATGTTGTATGTGTAGTGCAGGTTGAGCCAGAACCCGTAGGGGCAGTCGTCGTTGTCGTCCTTCACCCATGTGCAGGCTGTCATTGCCATGCAGAGCAGGGCAGAGAGGAGCAGCTTCAGAGCACGATGTTGGTAAGGTCTCTTACAATCCATGGTTTGACGTTTAGAACCACCTTCAGATAAGTTTCTCCCTCATCGGGCGTGTCGGGGTTGACGTATGGCTCCTGGTATCCCAGTCCCGACACGTTGGCGATGATCATGCGGTAGAGGTTGTTTCTCACTATGCCGAACTCCATCATTCCCATGCTGGTGGCCTTGTAGTTGTCCAGGTGGCGAATCCAGTAGGTGTAGTAGCAGCGGTAGCCGTCGTCGCCCTTTTCAAACTTGCGTGCCTGGTAGAAGCTCAGGTTGGCTTCGCTGACGGTACTGACGCCGATGGCAGCTGCCAGTGCCTCGGCCGAGTTGTAGAACTTGTAGTTGTAGTAGTAGAGCACTTCTGGATAGCTGTTCTTGTCGGTCACCAGCTCCAGGCTGCCGTCGGATGCAAGGCGGTACACATTGTTGTTGGGTTCCATCTTTGCCTTGAAGATGACGCCGGTGGAATATCCGTTCTTCTGTGCGGGTGCCAGCGAACAGTTCTCCAGACAGTAGACAGTGTTGTATTGCGGCGTGGCTGCCACAGGCTTGAACGATGTCCAGTTTACGGCATTTGGATTGCTGTAGTCGCCGAAGAAGTGCTCATAGTACTTGTCGGCATTGGTGAATGCTGATGCGTCGATGGTCTTCTTGAAGAAATAGGGGTCGATGACGTATCCGTTGACGTCGTTCACATTGCCGAAATGCTCGTTGATGTTCCAGTTGGGTTCGTCCATTGAGGTGACAACGGCGGTATGGCGGTAAGAATAGTAGTACTTGGCCAGGTTGACGATGTAGTGGCCGTCAAGGGTGACGGTGGCATATTGCAGGCCGTTGGCATCGGTGAGCTGGAAAGACTCTGCTCCCTTGGCAATGTCTATGCGTGCCAGCACGCGCTCCAGTGACACGGTGATGACATTGTCGCTTTGGTCGGGTTTGTTCTCTATGATGGTTCCGGCTTTTTCCGATGCACGGTTTGTCATCACTATGCCATTTGAAATATCCTCAATCTGTGCCCTGACATACGTAGTGCTGTCGATGTCGGCCAGGAACTCAGCTTCGGTTGCCTTTTTTATCTGGCGGTCGGAATTGGCAACGACAAAGATGTCGTATGTTCCCTGCGGTACGGAGATGTGTTCTGTCTCATAGATGACGTTGCCGTTGGCATCGGTGCCCGAGCGTGTGAGGTTGGTAAGCAGGATGCTCTTGGCAAAGAGCTTGGTGGGGGCATCGAAGAGATACACCCTGGCATTGTTTACCTTGTATTCCTCGGCTGTTCCCTGCACGTAGTTGTAGCTGTCTTCTGCACTACTGCGCGTTCCAATGGCAGTAGCGGCATTTGTCTGTAGCTTGAAGACCACGTAGGCGCAGTCTTCGGCAGCCACTTCCTTGTTGTCGTTCATTTCAATGTCGTCTTGCTGGCTGCACCCGCAGAGAGCGGCACCGGCAACGAGCAGCGCACAGATGATTTTGTTAGAATAGACCATAGTTCGTTATTTTTTTTGATTTATATTTTTCAGTTTCTCAAACTCCTTCAGCTGGGCATCGGCCTGCTGCACCCCTTTCCGGCTCGCCTCCTGTACCAGCTGGATGGCTTTTGCCGTGTCGCCCTTGAGGTAAGCCACAAGACCTTCGTTCATGGTCTTCTCTGCACTGTCGTTCACCTTACCCAGGTGTTCGGCAGCTTCGTCGGCATTGCCTCTCTTTATGGCCAAGTAGGCCATGGTGAGGTTAATATACGAGTCGTTGGGATAGAGTGTGTATGCCTTGCGTATGATGGAGTAGTATTTGTCTTCATTGCCGGCATACTTGTCGGCCAGGCGGTATATCTCGTTAAGGTTGAGGTTGATGGGGCGTGTCTCAAACACCCGTTCCGACTCCTCCAGGGTGAAGGGTCTTACCGTGTAGATAACGGTGTAGTTGGTGCAGCGTAACGACGGGAAACCGTCTTTCAGCACGTAGGCAAATCCCTCTGCCGCATCCTTACGCATCTGCTTCTCTTTCTCGTCGGGCGAGAGGCTGCTCTGGGCAATGCCTAGCAGGGTGCTGCGCTGCGGTGTCTCGGTGTGGGTGTTGAGATAAGTCAGGAATCCCTTCCAATTCTCACCCTTGCCGCTGGCCTCTATGCGTATGCCCTTGGCTATGTTGGCCATCTGCAGGTATTTTCTCAGGGCCTCGGTGCGCTTCTCGCTCAGCATCTTGTTGTGCTCGTAGGGGCCTTCAGGCGAGGCATAGCCTTCGATGGTCATCTTGCGTATGGTGACGTCTGAGTCGTTTCTCACCAGGTTGACAGAGTTGTGTATCTTCTGCAGTTCGATAGGGTTGCTCATGTATTCGGGCTTGATGTCCCATTTGTTCACCTCAAAGCAGAGGTATGCCGAGCCACGCTCCTCACGCACCTTCACCGAGTTGTCGGCAGGTGGCAGCAGATAGACGGGGAAGAGCTTTATCTCTGGTATAGAATCCTCCTTGTCGAAGGTGGCCACGGTAATCTCGCCTCTGTCTTTCAGGTTGTTGCATGAACAGTTCTGCTTGCGAAGCTTCAACACGGCATCTGCCATCCACGGCTCGTATTTCACTGTGCGCAGATAGTCTATGTCGAGGTTCACTCCCTTCTTCTTGCGCAGGGCTATGGCATCGGGGTATTCCTCGTTCAGGTATCGGTCGAAGTATATCTGCTGATTGCGGCTGTTGATGAAGATTTGAGGCAGCGTTGTCATGCGACGCGACAGCGTGTCTACCAGCACGGGCGTGAGCACCACCGACTGTGTGGCGGGCACGTCTTGTATTGCCGTGAGCTGCATAGACACCACCACGTTGCTGTCTACCACAGCCAGCGCAGAGCGGTTTACGGTCATTACATAGTCGAAGATGGGTTTGTCGTCATCCCCTTCTCTGTTTCCCTGTGCCCATACGCCGCCAGACAACAGGGTGGCCATTAGCAGCGTCAGCATCCATCTGCCATGCAGAGGTGTCCTTTTCCGTGTATGTACATTATTATATATCTTCATGTCTATGATCGGTGTATGGTCAGAAAATATAAATAAGGCTGAAGGCTAGTCTCGACAGGCCGACATAGTGATATACGTCGTCGTCCTGTAGCTTGCCGCATACCTCACAGTTGAATTTCTTATAGTCGATGTATGTGTATCCCAGTCCGGCCTCTGCTCCAATGTTCCAGTGCTTGGCCAGTGCATACTCGTATCCGGCACCAATGCCGGCTCCGGCCAGCCATCCCTCGTAGCGATGAGGCTTTAGACCACTGAGCAAGCCCAGAGGCAAGCTTTTGTTTCCCAAGTTGAACTCGCCAGCGTGAACGTAGGGACCGTAGAAGAACCCGTTCATCACCTGGCACGGCCATATCCGGTATTGCGCCTGTACCAGCCAGTGCTTGTGCACACTCTGCTCTCCCCTTTTCCAGGGGCGAAGACTGCCGTATGCTTCAAGCGACGTGCTTTTGGAACACGGTATTTCCACACCGGCCGACAGTGCTCCTGCCAAGTCGAACAATACATTGTTGTTGATTGCCAGATGCTGCGCGTGGGAAACAAAACACCCTGTCAGCAGCAGATAAACGATAAGAGATAATGCTTTCTTAAACATCCTTTATATAGATAGCTTGTATTCGCCTCTAGTTTAGTTGGTGCAAAATTATTAAAAAAAATCAAATCTGCAAACAAAAATGCTGTTTTTTTCAATTTTATTTACAATTGTCCTTTTCTCTTTGGCCTCTGAATCATAAAAAAACACAAAAACTATGTGGTTTGTTCTTTATTTCTTTTAATAATGTGTAACTTTGCACGATGTTTAGCGCAGCATACGCGCATTTTTTATTTATTTATAGATGTTTTACACAAGATGAACGTAATTACAAAGACCCTTCAACTGGCTGATGGGCGTACCATCACCATTGAAACCGGGAAAGTGGCAAAGCAGGCCGACGGCTCTGTTGTGCTCCGCATGAACAACACCGTCCTTCTGGCTACAGTGTGTGCCGCAAAAGATGCAGTTCCCGGAACAGACTTCATGCCTCTTCAGGTAGACTATCGTGAGCAGTACTCTGCTGCCGGCCGTTTCCCCGGTGGTTTTACACGTCGTGAGGGCAAGCCCGGCGACAACGAGATACTCACGTCGCGACTGGTGGACCGCGTGCTCCGTCCGCTATTTCCAGGCAATTACCATGCCGAAGTGTTTGTCAATGTCATGCTGCTGTCGGCCGACGGTGTAGACCAGCCCGATGCTTTGGCCGGTTTTGCCGCCTCTGCCGCACTCGCATGTTCAGATATCCCCTTCGAGTGCCCCATCAGTGAGGTTCGCGTGGCCCGCATAAGGGGAGAGTATGTTATCGACCCTACCTTCGAGCAGATGAAGCATGCCGACATGGACATTATGGTAGGTGCTTCGGCCGAAAACATCATGATGGTGGAAGGCGAGATGGACGAGGTAAGCGAGCAAGACTTGCTTGGTGCACTGAAGGCTGCCATGGCTGCTATCAAGCCTATGTGCGAGCTGCAGGTAGAGCTTTCAAAGGAGTTGGGCAAGGATGTGAAACGCGAGTACTGTCATGAGGTTAACGACGAAGCTCTTCGCGAGCGCATGAACAAGGAACTCTATCAGCCCGCCTACGATATTACTAAACAGGCTCTTGAGAAGCACGCCCGTGCCGAGGCCTTTGAGAAGCTTCTGGCCGACTTCAAGGAACAGTTCTTCGCAGAGCGCAAGGCTGCTGCAGAAGCAGCCGCAGAAAGCACTGTGCTCGACGGTTCTGCCGTCGAGATTTCCGACGAGGAATATGAGGCCATGATGGACCGCTACTACCATGACGTGGAGCGCGATGCCATGCGCCGATGCATTCTTGATGAGGGAATACGTCTCGATGGCCGCAAAACTGATGAGATCCGCCCCATCTGGTGCGAGGTGTCGCCGCTGCCCATGCCTCATGGAAGCTCGCTCTTTACACGTGGCGAGACACAGGCCCTGGGTACCTGCACGCTGGGCACCAAGCTCGACGAGAAGCTGGTCGACGACGTGCTTGACAAGAGCTACATGCGTTTCCTGCTGCACTATAACTTCCCCCCCTTCTGCACTGGTGAGGCCAAGGCCCAGCGTTCCACTGGCCGTCGTGAGATAGGCCATGGCCATCTGGCATGGCGCGGACTGAAGGGTCAGATACCTGCCGACTTCCCTTACACCGTGCGTCTGGTGTCACAGGTCCTTGAGTCGAATGGCTCTTCGTCGATGGCTACCGTATGTGCTGGAACACTTGCACTGATGGATGCCGGCGTGCCCATGAAGAAGCCCGTCAGTGGCATTGCCATGGGTCTTATCAAGAACCCCGGCGAGGAGAAGTATGCCGTGCTGAGCGACATCTTGGGCGACGAGGATCACCTGGGCGACATGGACTTCAAAACCACTGGCACACGCGACGGACTGACTGCTACGCAGATGGATATCAAGTGCGATGGACTGTCGTTCGACATTCTTGAGAAGGCTCTGATGCAGGCAAAGGCAGGTCGTGAGCATATCCTTGGCAAACTGTTAGAGACCATTGCCGAGCCACGTGCCGAGCTGAAACCACAGGTTCCGCGTATTGAGGCATTTGAGATACCTAAGGAGTTTATCGGTGCTGTCATCGGCCCTGGTGGAAAGATTATCCAGCAGATGC
>CAMYZK010000017.1 GCA_947303825.1 uncultured Prevotella sp.
CCAAAACTTGCCAGGTCGGGAGCACGGAACAGTGTGAATGCCAGCGACACAAAGACGTATGTCAGCAGCCAGCTCAGTGCATTGCCCCACCAGGTGCGAGGGATGGTAATCTTGAGCTGACGTGCAAAAAACTTGTGAATGCAGAGGCCCACCCCATGCAGCGCACCCCAGATGATGAACATCCACGAAGCACCGTGCCACAGTCCGGCAACCATCATCGTAAGGAAGTTGTTGAGATAGGTGCGTGCCGTGCTGCAGCGGTTGCCGCCAAGGGGTATATAGACATAGTCGCGGAACCATGTGGAGAGCGAGATGTGCCACCGCCGCCAGAAATCGGTAAGGTTGAGCGAGCGATAGGGGAACCAGAAGTTGTCGGGCAGCCAGAAACCCATCATCGCCGCCACACCGATGCTCATGTCGCTGTAGCCGGAGAAGTCGAGGTAGAGCTGTATGGGATAGCCCATCATGGCCATCATGTTCTCGAAGCCCGAGAAGGCCGTCGGCTCGTCAAACACCCATCCATTGAACTGCGCTATGTAGTCGGAGAGCAGGTTCTTCTTTATCAGTCCCAGCATGATGAGCATCAGGCCCGTCCACACCATGCGGCTTGATGCCTGGTGGTTGCGGCGCAGACGTGGCAGCAGGTTCTTGGCACGGGTGATGGGGCCAGCCATGAGCAGTGGGAAGAAAGTAAGATAGAAATAGTACTCCAGACGGGTGGGATGCATGGTGAAGCGGCCCCGGTATACATCGACGGCATAGCTGATGGCCTGGAAGGTGTAGAAGCTGATGCCCACGGGCAACGCTACTGCCGAGGGCGAGAAGTTTGTAGAGAAGAGAACATTGACGATGTCGTTCACTACAAACAGGAAGTACTTGAAATAGCCCAGCAGCAGCAAGTCGATGACCACCACCAGCGTGAGCCACATCTTCTGCTTCTTGCGTGTGGAGGCAGAGCGCATCACCTCGGTCAGGCGGTAGTTGACAATAGCCGTGGCAGGCAGCAGCATGGCCACCCAACCGTTGGTCTTGTAGGCAAAGAAGAGGCTGAAGGCAATGACGTAGAGCATCATGGCCGTGCGGCTCTTGCTGCGCAGCACTACAAAGATGCTCAGGAAGATGATGAATAAGACGGCAAAGGGCATGCTACCTATCATCAGCGGACTGGAAGGATCGTAGGTGAATAGACTTCTTATCCATTCACCCATCATTGCTGTAATACTGGCTGTCTGTTCCATTTATTGCTGCTCGATGAATGGGTATGGTCTTATTTAGGCCCCTTGTCTTCCGGCATCAGCACAATGCGCTTGTGGGCGGTGTTCTTCTTTCCTGGCTGAGGTTTCTCAAACCTGATGGGGTGAATGGACTGTCCACGGTTCATCCAGGCAGCCACGCTGTCCATCCAGACATCGCATCCGCGCTGGCTCACATGGTGCTTGTCACTGGCACGCTCTAGCTTCAGGTTGAGGCTGGGATAGTAGGCACGCTTGCCGAAGTGCTTCTCTATGAGGGCATTGATACCCGTGTCTTTCTTCCAGTTGGGCGGTCCTATCCAGATGGTAGGCACTGTGCCGCACTGTGCCTTTATCATCTTAATATATTTGTCGCGGTTGTCCAAGTCGCGCACAAAGAGCTCGTTGCCTCCCAGACATATAAATATATGTGTGGGGTTAAGCTTCTTGATATAGAACTTCAGGGCATTGGTCTTTGCCCATATCTCGGTAGACGAACTGTACCACACCACGCTGGTACACTTGTGCCCGTTGGCATTGCAGTAGGCGGCCACGCTCTGGCGCAGACGCTCGTTCATCGAGTCGCCCACGAGCAACACGTGCTGTGTGGTGGTGTCTTTCTCGCATTCGTCGGCCTTGGCCGTGGCCAGGCTGTCGGTAGCTGCCACGCCGGTGGGCTCGTCGACAGCTTCTGCCGACACTTCGGTAGCTATTCCCAGTGGCAGCTGCTTCAGTCCAAGCCCAGTAACCAGGCCGCTGTCGCTTGGCAGCACAGCGTATGCCATCACCACCAGTGTGGCACAGAGCAGAAGTGCTATCAGTGCAAATGAGTGTTTCATTTGGTCGTTTGGGGGATTAGTCGTTTTGTCGTTTGGGGGATTGGTCGTTTAGTTATCGCCTCTCATCTTAACTATTAATGGCCGCAGAGAAATGTCTCTCAACTCTTAACTAACTCTTAACTCTTAACTCTCAACTCTTAACTCTTAACTCTCAATATCCTGACTTGTATATTATCTTGCCTGCACCGCTGGTAATTTTCATTGCCTCGGGGTGATCCTTGATGAAAGAGTCGATGTGGCGCACCCGCTTCTCCTCAAGTATCTCGTCCATAGCGATAAGGATGCCCGTCTCCTCTACGTCGCCAAACCCATAGTTGATGGC
Organism: uncultured Prevotella sp.; assembly: GCA_947303825.1. Classification (GTDB taxonomy): domain Bacteria; phylum Bacteroidota; class Bacteroidia; order Bacteroidales; family Bacteroidaceae; genus Prevotella. Next base: position 2,394 of record CAMYZK010000017.1, read on the forward strand.
CGTTCCGAAGAGCTTCATAGTGGGCGACAGGCTCATATACGCATTGACCAGCGGCGGGATATTGTAGCCCAAGGCTCGTACTTCGCGGTTCAGTATGCGGTAGTCATCCTTGAAGTTGTTCTCACAGAACAGCTCCTCCAGCTTTTTCTCGTCACTCTCTATCTTCAGCGGCTTCAGTGGCACCACCAGGCCTTCCTTGTCGCCGAAGTACTTCTTCAGGAAAAAGAGAATCATGTCGCGCCCCTCGCGTATATAGCTGGGGTACATTGTCATCTTTCCGAAGAAGTATTTTACGTTGGGCATGATGACTGTCAGAGCTCCCAGTCCGTCCCACAGGTTGTCGAGGGCGAAGAGGCTCTTTGCTCCCATCCTTGAGCTTTGGTAGGGCAGGCTCACGAACGACCGTCCCAGCTCAATGGTGTAAGGCATGTATTCGTCTAGGAACTTCTGGCTGAAGTGGAACATGTGGCTTGTGGCCAGGTGGGGCTGCCCGTCGGCACCGATGTCCCATTTCGTCCCCTCCAGGTAGCGATAGCCGCCAATGATCTCGTTGGCCTCGGGATTCCATACGATAAGCTGCTTGTAGCAGTTCTCGCAGATGTCAAACTCGTCAATGTCGCAGTCCTTACCTGTTCCTCCTCCTGCCTCACGGAATGCTATCTCGCGCAGACGGCCGATCTCACGCATCACATTCGGGGCGTTGTGGGCCGTAACGATATAAATCTCATTGTGGCTCTTGTTTGTCATGCGGAGCTGACGCTCGGCAGTGAGTTCTTCTTTGAGCACCTCAACAGGTATGGGTGCTATTATGGGCTGTTCCATTATCTTTATAGTTTATAGACTTGTTCCTTTACGTATTCGGCCCATTCTGCGGGCGTCTTCGACTTGTCGGTAAATGTTTGCCAGGGTATAGGCTTGCCTATCTTCACAGGGAAAGTGTTGCCCCTGTTCTTGTACATCTCGTCAACGAGGTAAAGCATTGCCACATTGACCTTCTTGACATAGCGGTCGCTGATGTTCGACAGGCGATAGAAGAAGTTGCTGTTACGCCCTCCGAAGTGTATGGGCACCACGTCGCGCTGCGTCTCAATGCTCTTGGTGATAAACGTCTTCTTCCACGGCAGGTCGCGTATCTCCCCGTTCTTGCGGCGCGAGCACAGGCCGGCAGGGAACATCAGCAGATGGTAGTCGCCCCTGAAGCCCTCCTCTACAATCTGGGGGAAGGCACGCGAGCGCTTTGTCGTGGTGTTGATGGGTATGCACAGCGGAGCCAGGCCCGGGAGCGTCATCAGCAGGTCGTTGACAAGGTAGCGGAAGCGGTCATCGTAGTGGCGGCCTATCACGGCTCCCAGGGCTACACCGTCAATGCCCCCCATGGGGTGGTTGGACACAAACGTGTACAGATGGCCGTCGTCCTTGGGAGGAAGGTTCTCCATGCCTTCAACCTCAACCTTTGTGTCGAGAAACACCAGACATTCCTCCAGCCAGGGAGAACCCTTGAGGTGACGTGTCCTCCACAGAAACTCGTTCAGATGGTCCTGATGGGCACGTCGCTTAAGCCAGCCTTTAACAAATCCCGGCACCCAGCGGGCTTTCTTGCCCATCTTCTCGCGCAGTATTCTGTCAATGTCTATGGTTTTCTCGGTAATGACATCCATTATGTTATAGATTTGATACTTTGAGCTTGCAAAAGTAACACTTTTTTTTGGTTTGTTGAACAAAAACTCCAAAAATATAGTAAAAATGTTATCTATTACGATAATAATTTGATTTTTTAAAAGTTTTTTCGTATTTTTGCAGAATGTTGACTGTACCGATTGTCTGGCAAGGGTAACATCAGCATTGCAATACCTATTAACTGAATACAAACTATTAACAATTCCATTTATGAAACACAAAACGATTGTTCCGTTGCTCATCCTCATGCTCTTTGCACCATTGGCCATACATGCGCAGGGGTCGGGGATAAGCAAGGATGCGCTAAAGAACTTTGATGACGGCGGTACTGTATACGTAAACACCAAGGCTCCCGGAGTACACAAGGAATACGACGAGAAGTATGGTGGATATGTATGGAAGGACGGCATGGGCAGCTACATCTGCAAAGACAAGAACATGAAGCCACTGCACGACATTGACAAAGACTATTATTTCTCAGGCACCAACAACGACCCCGACAACCCCAAGGCCAGCTACAACGTGAAGAAGGTGTGGGACGAAGACCGTGGCTGCTATGTGTGGAAAGATGACACCGGCAACTTCGTAGGGCGCGACAAGCCATCGGCCGACAAGCAGAAAGACTGGCTGGCACAGAAAGACCAGGACTGGCTGAAGAACGGCACCGCACCGGGCGTGAAAGGCAAGCCCTCCGGCAGCAGTACGGCGAAGAAAGACGATGCCGACACTGGCAGTGCCGACTCTGGCACAGACAAGACAGAGTCGAAAGGCGATAGCGGAAAGACTATCGGAGGCAGTTCCGATGTTGACATGGAACACCTGATAATAGAGAGCGATGCACAGCTGGCTAAAGCCGAGGCTGCACTGAATGAGGCAAAGGCTGCCATAAAGATGGCGAAGGCCCAAGGAATAAACATCGACGAGTACTTCGACACCAGACTCATAAAGCAGGCCGAGGACAAGATAAATGAGTACAAACGTAAACGCAATATGATGAAATGAAAAAGACAGCTTTCTTTAACCGCATACTTTGCGCATCTGCCATACTGGTGGCACTCCTGCTGGCAGGATGTAACAAACAAGCTAAGAGCGAGGCCGATGAAGAACCCGAAGACTCGGTGGCAAAAGAGGCTACATGGGACTACTTCCTTGTTGGCTCATGGCGCTATGTTGAGGATTCCAACGGAAAGAACTCCACATACCCCGAAGGCATAGAGACTTTCTTCGCCAATGGCGACTACATCTGCTACACCCAGGACAGCAATGGCGAAAAGGTAATCATCAACGGCACCTGGAAGCTGGACGACGAGGAAGACTACGTCGTTTGGGTTACTCAGGAGAAGATAAAAAACGCAGAGAAGACCATCAGCTCAGACGACAAGGAGCTGAAGTATGTTATTAACAGCATTGCTCCAGAGAAAGCTCTCGTCTATCAGGTAGAAGACTCCTATCGCTCGGCAGAGTGGATGGGACAATAGGTGCAGTCCTTACATCATTGACACATATTTTATACTACCGTCACCCCCGCTCATGCAGGTGGGAGACGGTAGTATTATCATTCTTTAGAGGAGTCGCACCCGAATTCGCCAAGGGCAATTCCGCGCGTCAAAATCAAAATAGACGCAACAATACTTGCATATATTAAAAGTATTCATTACTTTTGCTGTCGAAATAAAAAAAGAATACTTTGACCTATTCTACGTAAACAATACAAAACGAAACAATGAGAAAGATTCTCCTGATGGCCGCAGTCGCCCTGATGACTGCCATGAACGCACAGGCGCAGAAGATCAAGGTAGTAGATAATGATGGCAATGCCATCCCGTTGGTAAGTGTGATGACCGAGGACGGTGTCCTCATCGGCACCACCGGCATGGACGGCGTGCTGGCCGATGTGAAGGGTGCCCGGAAGGTGGCCTTGACCCACGTGGCCTACAAGCCGCAGCTGGTCATCGTGGCTTCGCTGCAGGGGGGACGTATCACGTTGGAGGACATTGGTTATGACCTCGACGAAATCGTGGTGAAGCCCAAGCCCTACATCTATGTCGAGGTCTTCTACCGTGTCTATGTCTATCGCAACGACTCACTCTGCTATTTCCTCAGCGGCATCATGCCCAATGCCTACGACATCCAGAAAAAGAAGATAGAGCATGGCAGCTATAACCAGGCAAAAAGCGAATTCTGTGAAAAGATGGGTGCTGCCGTCACATGGGCCGTCAGGGCAGAAAGATTTGAAGCCGGCATAGCGGGCACCGGGAATTTACAGAGCATGGAGAAGCGCTTGAAAGACAAGTATTTCGTGACGGCTACTGTCGATAGTCCCGACCATACGACTTACAGCAATCCGGAGGACGTCATAGGCCAGCTTGTACGCACTAGCGGTCAGAAGCGCATGACACTTGATGCCGGCAAGATGCAAATGTATGCCAACAAAGCCAAGGGAGAGACGAAGATGCTGAAGAAACGTGAGGAAAAGGGCTACGAGTATCAGTTCACAACGATTTATGATGACGATACGGAGCCGAAGCACGCGATAGAAAACTACATGATGGAATTGAATCACTGGGAGTATAACGACAAGAAAAGCCACGTGAAGTTCTTTATTGAGAACTACGCCACCGACCACTACTACATGGACAAGCAGGAATGGAAGGACAAGAAGAAGTCGATGAAGGAAGACTACAGCCCCATGATGAAGCTCGACCAGCTGGACGCTTACGCCACCTCGCACAACATCCCCGCCCTGTCGCCTGCCGCACGTCAGGCCATCGGGAAGCTCAGGCAATGGTAAAGAAGAACGGAGCTTATCGGGGTGGAAACACCGACTTTGAAATTAATACAAAACGAAACAATGAGAAAGATTCTCCTGATGGCCGCAGTCGCCATGATGACTGCCATGAGCTCACAGGCACAGAAGATACAGATAGTAGATAACGATGGCAATGCCATCCCGCTGGTCAGTGTTCTGACCGAGGACGGTGTGTATATCGGCAAGACCGACCTGAATGGTGTGCTGGCCGACGTGAAGGGAGCCCAGAAAGTGGGTCTGAGCCACGTGGCCTACAAACCGCAAATGGTCACGGTGGCCTCGCTTGCGGAGGGCAAAGTCACGATGGAGGATGCAGACCTCGGTCTCGACGAAATCGTGGTGAAGCCCAAGCCCTATATCTATGTGGAATACTACTTCCGAGGCTTCCGCTACATCGGCGACTCGCTGCGGGCCTACGGCGCAGGCATCATGCCCGTGGCCTACGATATCAAGAAGCACTACGAACCCAAAACTCGCTATGTGGCCTCGAAAGGTATCTTCGCCAACAAGGCGATAACCTGGCATGGAGCAGAAATAGCTAACAAGACACAAGAGATAGCCAAGCGCAACAAAAAACCGATGACCCAGAAATGGGTGATGGCAAAGGTTGTGCAGGAAACGTATGGGCTCAGTGTGACCAAAGACAGTGCAAGCCGAGAGCAGAACGGAGTTGGCTCCAAGCGCTGGCGGGTGGAAAACCCGAAGGGGATGGTAGGACAGATTGTGCACGACGGAGGACTGTCGTATACTACGCTCGATGCCGCATTGATGCAGCGCTATCAAGACGAAATGGAAGGCAACGACAAACTACTGAAGAGACGGAAGGAGGCCGACTATGCCTACCAGTATGCCGATGTCTACCGCCTGCCGAGCGAAGATGACGGCGATATCCCCGACTTGGCCCGACTGGTTATGACGATGTACCACTGGGAACATAATACCGACAAGGGGCGCGAGCGCGACATCTACTACGTTTATGTTGTTAGTCATAGTTATGTCGACGAGGACGAGTTCAAGGCTCACAGCAAGAATCTGAACCGCGGGCATGAAAGCGATATGACACTTGAAGAACTGCAAACATACGAGCGCCAGCACAATATCCCCGTCCTCGATGCCGTGCAACTCAAGGCTATCGAAGCTTTAAAGACCCATTAATAATATATATATTTATATGATGAAAAAGATATTCGTAATGGCCGCAGTCGCCATGATGGCTGCAATGAATGTAAGCGCACAGAATGGTTACGACGAGACAAAACACGAGGTGGCTATCACCCTCGGTGTGTGGTCGAACTCGCAGATTATCGATGCGTTTGAAAATATAGGCGGTGCCCTTGTGGGTGCCAAGTTTGAGAACGAAAAGTTCACGGGCCCCATCAGTGCAGAGTATTTCTATCACGTGAAGAACTGGCTCGGTGTAGGCGGCATCCTCGCCTACGGTCAGAACAAGCAGGATGTCTATCTCCTTGGCGACAAGGACGGTGAAATCAAGAACACCTACCTGACGCTGATGCCAGCCGTAAAGCTCGACTGGCTCCGCAAGAAGCACTTCGGCATGTACTCCAAACTTGCCGTCGGTGCCACCCTGCGCAACGAGAAGTACAACAGCGTTGATGCATCAAGCAAAGATGACAGCGACAGTGAGGTTCACGTGAACTGGCAGGTATCGCTGCTCGGAATAGAGGCCGGCGGCCCCACCATCCGTGGTTTCCTTGAGCTGGGCACTGGTGAACAGGGCATCATGCTCGTCGGTGTGCGCTATAAGTTCTAATGTCCCGCCTCCTCTGCCTACCCGTCATCCATGAGCTGAAAAATTGATCGGGTTATGGTCACTCTCGCTCGGCAATAAAAAAAATTGCTGTTTTCTTTGTGTTGTGCCCGTTTCATCGTATCTTTGCACATAAAAGGTGCGTCAAAGAGATATTCCGTGTCGCAGCGCTCTGAAATAAGACAGATATCAACAATCAAAGCTGAAAAGAAATACCACATGAAAATCAAGTATTCAAAACCAACAACAACGGTCGTCCTGATAAAAGGAGGACAGCATTTACTTGCGGGAAGTGGCGGAGTTCAAGCCACGATGTCGGGATATGATGAAGACACAGCAGGTGGCTTTTCACAATAAGAATATAACTAACAGATTATGAAGAAGATATATTTCAAGACTGGTATAGTAGGAATCATTTGCCTATTGTCATTTACTACCGTTCCTGTTTCCTGTTCCTCCGATGATGACGGGTCGGAGAACACCGAGCAAAACACCGACGGCCGCAAACTTCGGCAGTTGACCATTACCGACGTACCCATCACAAGGGCTACGCTCGATGAAAAAGGTTCCGCTATTAGTGCATTATGGACTGCAGGTGACAAGGCTACATACTTTAACCTGAGCACCTTTCTCACCAATAATATGGATTACGGTACGCTCGAAGCTTCTAAGACTGCTAGAACTTCCACTTTTACTGGTACTGTCCGATGTGGAAAAGACGATTATATTTCTCTGTTCTATCCCGCGACAGGCCCTTATCCTATTACATATCCTAGTACGGATTATCGGGGCACTTTTGCTGTCAAACTGAGCGGTCAGAAAGGTACACTTGCAGATATTGCCACGAACTATCACTATGTCTATGGCATAGGGGAAGTGGCTTCAGTAACTGAGACCACAGCCACTGCTACCATCTCGCCGATGAAGTCGCTGCTCGCTGTGTGTAGGTTCACATTCAAGGATGGCAGCAACACTATTCCAGTTAAAACACTGAGTATAGGCTATGGATACAATGACGCGTCATACGGATATTCTGAAACTGGTTACCCTCTCACTGGAACTGTGAATCCTTTCAAAAAGGTTAATAATGTAACAACAATTGTTCCTATTGAGGATATAAGCGTGACAGCCGATCCTCCTTCAGACACCCGGCTCACCTTTAACTTTGGTGATGCCCCAGCCGGTGCAGTCTATGCGGCTCTTTTCCCTGTAAGCAGCCAGCTTTTCCATTTCACCGTTACAAACGATGACGGCACCTACACCGGCACTGCCACAGCCACCCTGAAAGCAGGAAAATTCTACAACGTTCCCCCCCTCAAGTTAACTAAGAAGTTACCAAGTAATAACTAAAAACCAAACGATATGAAAACTAACCAACTTATCAGAATGATGGCTGTGGTGCTGGTGGCACTGCTGGCCGGGACCTCGCCTTCTTGGGCGTGGGGCTATGAAGACTGGGACTACGACGAGGGCGGAGGACGATACTACTTCCGCAGTGAGAACCACTACTACAATGACTGGAACGCTGGTGCCGTGGATGCCTTCCGCACCCAGAGCACCTTCAGCTTCGCCGACGACCGCTTTGCATGGGAATTCGAGTTCCGCGTCCTTAACCCTAACATCTATATATATAATGTGGCCCTCGAAGGCGAAGTCTTTGTAGTGACGCGCGACGATGTGTCGCACAAGATGGGCACCTGGAAAAAAACGCAGAGCGAGACCAGCAATCCTACCTGGAGTGTGACCGACAACAGTTACGGCACTTTCAACGTTTCCAAGGTCGGCGACGGCCACTCGATGAAGGTGAAGTACTCGCCCAAGCAACGTGCCTTCGACGACGGTGTGAAGTGCATCGTCTTCAAGAGCCACATCCTCTATAACTATCAAAACCAGAAGAAGTGGGACTCAGGCTGGATGCAGTATGAGAAGCCGCTCGACCTGGCAGCCGTCTTAGGAGAAGAGACGCCCATGCCACGCATGACCTACGAATGGAAAGACGATGGCAACATGGTTTGCACGGCCAAAAACATGCTCAACAAGTTCAACAATGCCTACTACAGCTGTCAGCGCTATGGCTTAGACCTGTACTATGGAAACCGTCGTGGAGATTATGACAACCTGAATCCCTATAACAATTTGGACAGGTGTGTGATCACCGACCACTACAACGGAACAATGGACGCGGTGTTTACCACTGGGGCATCAAACGATAATACGCCTCCTTACACCACGCCTGTCTTCACAAAGTACTTCGCACGCACTCACGTCTATCCCAATGGCAACAAGAGCGTTGAAGAAGAGTTCACACAGCCTTACGTCTATGATGTCCTCAAGCCCTTCACCTATCCTGCAACGATGAGCGTGGAGTTTGACAAGTGGAACAAGCACACTACCATCAAGTGGACCCGCCAGAATTCAGTGCGTGCCAACGACTGGAACAATCAGCCGCAGGATGTGGCCTGCCGCTTCGACGGCAAGTGGTATGTGGTACGCTATGAGAAAGACCATCCTGCCGACTATACCCTCTTAGGTTCAAAGAAGGGCGATGATGCCAATCTTCAGATGACTGACGACGACTTCGAGTATGAGAAAGACTACGTCTATCGCGTGCTCTTCATCCCTACACTCCTTGAGAACAAATGCAAGGACCACCTCACTGAGGCCATTCCAGGCGAGAACCCGGACTATACTGGGTCGGCACGCCTCTGGAAAGAGACTGCGCTGAGCACGAAGCTCGACATGCCCATCCGCCTGGCCCAGGACCGCACCTATTTGACAGCCGTGCATCTGGTGTGGGAATACTGCGTGCAGCCCTCCGGCCAAAACTGGACCATCGAATACAGTCCGGCGGGCGAGAACGCCTGGCGCGTGTTGGACAACAGCCTTAACGTCGACCCCGACAAGTCGGTGGCCAGCTTCGATGCCGACGGCACCGTGTGCGACCTGATGGACTACCGTGTGAAGACCGCGTATGCCGGCAAGGAGTTCTACAGCAACGTCATCACCGGCAGCCTCCCGGCAGGCAGCTATATCAGCGAGGTGAAAGCCTCGACAGGCACTGAGGAGAAGACCGTCGTCGTGAAATGGAAGGTGACACGCGCCGACATGACCAACGACATCTACTACCGTGTGCTGCGCCGTCAGATAGGCACCGACGAGTGGACGCTCGTCACCGACGACATCCACGGCACGGCATCTGAATATACCTACACCGACGACCGCGTGATGGCCGGCTCGTACTATGAGTACACCGTCGAGGCATACGGCGCGAAGTGCGAGGACCAGTTGGTGAAGACCGACGAGGTCATCACTCCCGGCTTCTCGCAGGCTCGCGGCACCATCACCGGCCACATCGCCTTCGGCACCGGCACCGCCGTCACCGGTGTGCGCGTCAGCTTAGTGAAGTCGTCGGCCGACGAGGACACCGACCAGCCGCAGTTCCTCTCACGCTACATCGAGGGCGAGGGCAAGGGTCTGCAGTGGATGGCCGACTCGGCCAAGTATGCCGGCGTGCTCAACAGCGGCAAGAACCTTACGCTACAACTGTGGGCAAAGCCCGACGCCAACGGCGCAGCGCAGATGGGGCTGCTCAACCTTCCAGGCACTGTGGAGATAGGCGTCAAGCGCATCGGCGACACGTCGGGCTACGAGCTGCAGCTGCCCGTGGAAGGCGATGACCGCTACCTCACTGTCGACGGCAGCTTCATGATAGGCAGTGCCAGCGACTGGAAGCACTTTGCCGACTTAGTGAATGGCGGGCGTAACAATCTTAACGCAGTGATGACCGCCGATGTAAACCTGAGCGAGGCACTGACGATGGTGGGCACCAGTAGCCACCCCTATAGCGGTACCTTCGACGGCAACGGCCATACGCTGACCTTCAATCCCGTGCCCTTCAGTGAGCAATACGTCGCTCCCTTCCACTGTGTGGGCAACGCCACCATACGCAACCTCCATGTGGCAGGCTCCATCAGCAGCTCGCAGAAATTTGCAGCAGGCCTCATTGCCAGTCTCACCGAAAACGCAACCACCGTCATTGAGAACTGCCGCTCGTCGGTCAACGTGGGCAGCACCGTCAGTGGCGATGCCACCAACGGCGGCTTCGTGGCCAATGCAGGCTACTGCAAACAACTGACCCTGCGCAACTGCCTGTTCGACGGCAGTCTGACGGGCGAGAACAGTCACAGCTTTGGCGGCTTTGTGGGATGGAGCGAGGAGAAAGTGACGGTGGAGAACTCAGTGTTCGCACCCTCCTCCGTCACAGTGAAGAGCGATGTCTGCTGTACCTTCGCTCGCATGAGAAACGCAAGTAAGCTGACGCTCACCAATGCCTACTACACTCAGTCCATCGGCACCGAGCAGGGCACCAGCATGAGCGGGCACGACCTGCAGACGCTGGCTTCTACGCTGGGGGCGTCGTGGAGCGTGCTCAGCGATAAGCTGATGCCCGTGCTGACCACCGTCGCCGTGCAGGCCGCCACCCGCAAGGCATACACCGTAGCCACCGTGGAGAAGGGCAACGGCACGTCCCAGGACAGCACCGCCGTCTACCAGCTCTATGCCGTAGACCTGACTACCGCCACTCCGAAGGTAAAGGAGTTTCCCTCGCTCACCTTCAGCAGCAGCGAGTTCACTCACGTGGCCGCCATCTACAATGGTTCGTCGAAGTGGACCTTCTATGTGGGCACCGACACGCTGCGCACCGACGAGATGACCATCGACGACAGCAAGTGGAACACCTTGCAGAAAGTCTATGACACCTCTACAGCCGCTAACACCACACCCACCATGGGCTTCGGCGGCACCAACCGTGTGTCGGGCAATGCGTTCAAGGGCTATGTCGATGACATCCGGCTTTGGAGGCATGCCCTCAGCGAGAAGGAACTGAACGCCAACTATACACGCATCCTTGGCGGTACCGAGGACGGCCTCATGCTCTACTGGCCATTGGACGAGGGCATCAGTGTGAAGAGATATGCCTTCGACGTGGCACGCCAAGATGGTATCTACCAACTGAACCACCCCGTGGTGGGCGTCAACGCCACCCCGTCGGCCACCGTGCCCAACGCCCGCTATCTGGCACTCTATGGTCTGACAGACGCTGAGGGCGACTATATCATCAAGGGCATCCCGTTCCAGCAGGGCGGCACAAACTACAAGCTCGTTCCCTCGATGGGCAGCCACGAGTTCAACCCCAACTCGCGCTCGATGTTCATCAGCCCCACTTCGCTGACGGCCAACAACATCGACTTTGAGGACGTGTCGTCGTTCCCCATGAGCGGCCACATCTACTATGCCGGCACGAACATCCCCGCCGAGGGCATACAGTTCTATATAGACGGCGAGTTGGTGACCGCCAACGGCGAGGAGAAGAAGACCGATGCCAATGGCTATTACCAGATTTCAGTACCCATCGGCTGGCACTATGTCCAGGCCAAGCTGGGTGGCCACACGATGGCGGCGGGCGGTCGCTTCCCCACCGAGAAAACATTCAACTTCAACCGCGCCGTACAGCACGACTTTGCCGACTCCACGCTGGTCAACTTTGTGGGCCGTGTGGGCGGCGGCGTACGCAACGACACGCTGGCCGTGGGCTTCGCCGAGTCGAAGAACAACATTGGCATGGCCATCATACAGCTGAAGCTGAACAACGAGTCGTTCTCGTTCAACCAGCTGCAGGGCGACCCCTACACGGCGGCCACCACGCAGCGCACCTGGGACAGCGACACCACCAGCATCGCCAGCCGCGCCTGGACAGGCACCGACTACGACGCGAAGTACATCTACATCCGCACCGACTCGCTGACGGGCGAGTTCTCGGCGCTGCTGCCCCCGCTGAAATACATCACCAAGAGCATACGCTTAGTGGAGAAAGAGAAGAACCCCGACATAGAGTTCACCACGCTACCCGAGATTGACATGACCAACGCAATGAAGGAGTTGAAGGACTCGCTGAAGCAGGCTACGGAGCTGGGCGACTCGGTGTTCCACTACTACACTTACAACTCAAAGATGGTGCAGACACACTTCAGCAAGCCCATCGTAGAGCTGTCGCAGCCCGGCAGCGACCCTGGTGTGTTCGGCATCGCTGAGTACAAGGGCGAGGACGCGCTGGGCAAGTTCACCGTCGGCAACCTGTGGACGAAGCAGGATGACGGCACCATCAAGTACAACTACGGCTTCCCCATCTACAATATGGGCAACACCTACCGCATGACGTTCTTCGGCTATGAACGCTACCTGAACTACGACAGCGGCAAGCCCGTGGAGCACATCATCCCGCTGAACGGGCAAGTGCTCACCATCGCCAACGAGATGAGTGCCGACCAGAAGGTGGTCTATGCTTCCGACGGCACTAAGCCCGAATACCAGCCGGGACAGGTGTACGACCTGAAGGACAACCAGATTGTGCTCGACAGCGTTGGCCGGTTCACCATGCAGTGGAGCACCGGCGCGCCCAATGTGGCGAGCCCCTTCACGCGCCACCTCGGCGTGACGCTGGTGCGCAACGGGCGCACTTACATACCTGCCACCCTCGACGCCGTCGTGGTGGGCAGTCTGCCCATGGGCAACAACTTCGTGACCAACGGCCCCTCCAAGGTGCTCATGGTGCTGCGCGACCCACCGGGAGCCAAGTCGAAGACGGTGTGGAAGCGAGGCACCACAACGACAACGGTGGAGACCTCGGCCAACGGCGGCTACGGTGATGAGAAATTCGCATACTCAACCAGTACGGGTGTCAAGACTGAGACACATGCCGGACTGGGCATCATGACACTGACACTGCAAAACGAAACGACCTTCGACACCAACGACGGCATACACTACAAGTGGAATAAGGAGTCGTCGAACGAGACAAGCTGGGCGATGACTGCCACGCAGGATATCTCGACCAGCGCCACGAAAGACTACTGCGGCTCAAAGGGCGATGTCTTCATAGGCTTCTCCACCAACCTGCTCATCGGCCAGTGCCGCAAGGTGGGATTCTTCCGCGACAACGAGAGCGCACCCTTCGAGCTGAAGGAAAACGTGGCCGTGAGCATTGGTGACAGCGTGACCACCAACTTCATGTATTCCACCTACGAGTTGGAAGAGGTGATGATGCCGAAATGGAAGGAGACGCGCAACAACTACCTCACACAGCATTTCAACACCGAGGACGAGGCGAAAGCTTTCGTCAACAACACCAACGAGGTGGTTTACGTCACCTGGCTGAAGGAAGACGACAAAGACTACGGTAAGAAAGGTACCTACCTACCCGTGGTTCCTGTATCATGGGACCAGAAGGAAGAATATGTGGCCGACGACATGGTGCAATGGTGCAACGACCAGATAGACAGCTGGAGGGAAGTGCTGAGCAACAATGAGGAAGACAAGGTGAAGTCGATGGCCGACCATGACAACTGGCTACGCAACATCTCCTTCGACGGCGGCTCGAGCTATACCTACACCAGCAAGAATGACACCACTGAAACCTCGAAGGTGAGCTATTCGCACAATCTGGGATATATGCTGAAGCTTGGCTACAGTAGCAAGACCAGCGCCTTCGTCACCTTCAAGAGCACGTTCTCCATGGACACCGAGAACGGATGGTCGCACTCCGATTCCGATACGGACAAGGAATACAACTATGCCGAGTTCGACTACATCTTCGACGATGGCAACAAGGGTGCCGACTTCTCCGTCGACATCTACAAGTCGAAGGCAGGATGGAGCGACATCTTCAGCCTCTTCGGCGGCCAGTCGTACAACCCCTACGAGGGCGAGGAGAAGACCAAGTACTTCGAGGAAGGACAGCACACGCTGAGCAACGGCACGGTGCGCATGGAGCAGCCCGACATCAAGGTCAGCCTCGATGGCCAGATAGCTGCCAAGGAGGCCACGCTCACCGACGTACCGGCGGGACAGACAGGGCAGTTCACCCTGCACCTATCAAACAACAGCACCACCACGCAGGGCTTCGACTTCAGCTACAACATCATGGTGCAGGAGATGGCCGACACGTTGGGACTGGAGATCCTGATGGACGGCGTTCCCGCCAATGGGCGCAGCATCTTTGTGCCTGCCGGCGAGACGGTGAAGAAGATTATCACCGTGCGGCAGACCGACCAGAGCATCCTCGACTACGAAGGTGTGGAGATATGGTTCCTCTCGCAGTACCAACCCATCAAAATCAACGACAAGTGTAAGCTCAACGTACACTTCAA
>CAMYZK010000018.1 GCA_947303825.1 uncultured Prevotella sp.
GGTCTTCTGCCGTGAAGATAAAGATGTTGGGACGGCGCTTGTAGCGCTTGGCGGTATCGCCCTCCTTGTAGTAGTGGCCACGACGCTCGTCGTTCTTGGCAGCTTTCTCCTGCTCCTCTGCCAGGCGGTTGGCCTCCTCGCGCGTCTGCTGCTTTAGCATGCGGTCTTCCATGCCGTCAACATCTTTCATGCCGAAGCCGGTGGCGAGAATGGTTACCTTGACGCGCTTGCCAAGCTCGGGATCGACGGCAACGCCCCACTTGAACACGAAGTCGGAACCGAACTTATCCATGAACTCATGTACGTAGTTCATCTCCTCCATCATGAAGTTGTCCTTGGAGTCTTTCTGATGCGAGAACGAGATATTGAGCAGTATCTTCTTGGAATTGAAGATGTCGTTGTCGTTGAGCAGCGGTGAGTTGAGAGCATCGTCAATAGCCTTCTTCACACGGTCTTCACCCTCTCCGTAGCCTGTCGACATAATGGCCACGCCGCCGTCCTGTAGCACGGTCTTGACATCGTTGAAGTCCAGGTTCATGGTACCATGGAGGGTGATGATCTCGGCTATTGACTTGGCTGCCACCGAGAGAGTGTCGTCGGCCTTGCCAAAGGCATCGAGGAACGAGAGGTCAGGGTATATCTCACGCAGACGCTCGTTGTTGATGACGAGCAGTGCATCTACATGCTTCGACATCTCCTCAACACCGTCAAGAGCCTGGTCTATCTTACGGTTGCCCTCAAAGCGGAAGGGTATGGTAACGATGCCCACAGTGAGGATGTCCATCTCTTTCGAGACGCGGGCAATGACGGGGGCTGCGCCGGTGCCGGTGCCACCGCCCATGCCAGCGGTGATAAAGGCCATGCGTGTGCCGTCGTTGAGCATATTGCGGATGTCCTGCAGGCTCTCCTCGGCAGCGGCGCGAGCCTTCTCTGGACGGTTGCCAGCGCCAAGGCCCTCACTGCCCAGCTGTAGCTTGAGGGGCACAGGCGAGTCGTTGAGTGCCTGGTTGTCGGTGTTGCACACTACGAAGGTAACGTCGTGTATACCTTCCTTATACATGTGGTTGACAGCATTGCCGCCACCGCCGCCTACGCCGATGACCTTGATGATGCTGTGCTTCTCTTCGGGAACGCCGAAGTCAACTAGTATATCGTTGTTGTTCATTGTCTTTTCTTTTTGGGGACTTGTTGGGATTAATTGGAACTTTGGGGGGACTTGTCGGGACTACTCATCAGAGACAATATCCTTGCCTATCTGTGAAATAGTGCGCTTGAAGCGGCTCCAGCGGCTGTTCTCTTTCTTGCGGCGACGCTCTTCTTCCTCTTCCTGCTCGCGACGCTCACGCTCCAGACGCTCTTCCTCTTCTCTCTTGCGACGAGCCTCCTCCTCGGCAGCCGCCTCTTCCTGGGCAGTGCGTATGGTGCCTGCCTCGGTCTCGCTTTGCTGGCGGGCTTTGCGCTCCAGCGGCAGAGGACCGTCCATGTGCTGGTCGTCGCCAAAGAGACTGTTGCCATTGAGATTGATGGCAAAGCCGGCACAGTTGATGTCGCCCTTGGCAAGCAGTCCCAGCAGGGTGTTGTACATACCGTTGCGCGCCTTGAGAGTCTCTATGCTGGTATTGATGGAGGTGGTGACAAACTTGGCCACACGCACCTTTTCTATACGGGTGAACATAGAGAATGCCTTATCAATATTCTTCATGTTGGCACCGCCACCGGTAAGGATGATGCCACCCAGCAGCTTGTCGGAGTACTCGGATGGTATCTGTGCCCCGACATTCTCTATAATCTCCTGCATGCGACCCTCAACAATCTCTATGAAACGGCGGCTCTCCACCTGCCGCTCGTGATCTATACTGAACTTCAGCGTGGGATCGATATCATTGTTGTCGGTGTAGGCCGAGGCATATTTGAGCTTCATCTGCTCGGCATCGCCTTCCTCCATCTGCATGGATGCGATATCCTTGGTAACATTGTTTGAGCCGAGAGGAATGACGGCAAGATGGCGCAACACGTTCTTCCAGAACACGCTGACGGTAGTGGTGTCGGCACCAATGTCAACGAGTGCACAACCAGAGCGTTTCTCTGCCTCGGTGAGCACCACATTGGCCAGTGCCAGTGGGGAGAGATACATCTCGGGCACCTTGATGTTGGCAGTCTCAAAGCAGTGGTTGAGATTCTGGAAGAAAGCCTTCCTTACAAGGATGTTCAGGAAGTTGCCTTCCAGCCTGGAAGCCCTGATGCCTACAGGATCTTTCTGGAGCTGGGAGTCAACACGGTACTCCTGCTCGGCCACGTCCAATATCTTCTGGTCGGGATAATCCAGGGCGAGGTTTGCATCCATCAGCTCCACCACCATCTCCTGAGTGATAATGCTGTCGGCAGGCAGGTCGCGCGACACAGAGTTGAGAACGGAACGAAGCGACTGTCCTCCCACACCCACGAACACCTGCACGATATGGGTCTTGAGCTGTGCTTCGAGCCTGCTGACAATACGCTGCAGACACAGTGCAGTCTTGTCGATGTTGTAAACTACGCCCTTGCGTATGAACGACGACGAGTCTTCCTTGGCCATGGCCAGCACCGAGATGCTACCATCGGGCTTCTTCTGTCCGGCAATGCCTGTCACCTTGGATGAACCAAGCTCTATTGCCACAATAAAATCTTTCTGTTCTACCACCATATTTTTACTTTTTTTTGTTGTTTGCTGTTTTTACATTTGCTGCCTTGCCCGTTGCAGGTTTCTTTTCTACAGACTTTACGGCTGCCGCCTTGACCGTTGGCTGCTTCTTGTCTGAAGTTTTATTGGTTACCGGCTTGTTACCAGTAGTATTCTTGACTACAGGCTTGGCCGTTGCAGGTTTACTCTCAGCAGGCTTGGCCGTTGCAGGCTTACTGTCAGCAGGTTTGGTTTCTACAGGCTTTGTTTTTACAGAATCACTGTTCTGTGGCTTGCTGTCGGCCGGAACGATGTCCTGTGGTTTGCTCACAACCTGCTTATTGGTATTACCACTTGTCCTCTTCTTGCATACTATCTGATTGCTATACTCAACGCTTATACGCGAATACTTGTTCCATCCGGCCTGGCTAAGGCCATACTTATAGAACTTCTGAAGCCTCTCCAGTTTCTTCGTAACACCAACGGGTCGGCCAAGGTACAGTATATGATTGCCCACGCGTGGAACCATCTCTACGGTGCTGTCGGCCAGCACGTTTATCTGCACTATCTGGTTGCGCCAGAAGTCATCGGCCACGACGATGCGCCCTATGGGTGCAAGCACCCTCGCTGCATAATTGCGGTCTATGCACCCCGTGGCAACAATGAGGTTGCATGTGTAACCCGTATTCTGCAATGTCTTTCCTTCCTTGTCGACGTAGTAATCGTCGCCATTGCTTGCCATCACTCTGATGACAGGCACCCGTTCGCTGATTCTTATACAGACCTTGCCGCTGGGAGTCTTGTAGCACTCTGCATTGTCTATGAGCTGTTGGGCCTGAAGCCTCTCCTCTATTGTACGCAGGTTGACATCGGACATTCTGCGGCCTATGGGACTCAGTTTCTGCTCAATGAGCATCTGCCTGACACTCGCCGGAGTGAGGAAGCCTGCTATCACACCCCTGTCGATAGTTACCTCAACATCGGTGCACACACGCTCCTTATCTGCCGACTTGCTGAACGCAGTGACTGCCAGCAGCAGATAAATCACAATGACGACATTGATGCTTACGGTAAGTATTTTCTTCCATTTCATAGGCATGAAAGTCTGTTTTGTTGTTCTACTTATGTGTCACTCTACGTTTCAGTATATTGGCTATCTGAGGCATCATTGCATCCAGGTCACCGGCTCCAAGAATGATAAGCACATCGAACTGACGTTTCTTTACCAGAGGAATGACATCGTCCTTGGATATCAGCTGTTTCTCCACCTTCGGGTCAAGGTTGTCGTAGATGAGCTGCGAGGAAACACCCTCAATAGGCTTCTCACGAGCCGGATAGATCTCGGTGAGTATCACCTCGTCTAGCAGGCTGAGAGCCTGGGCAAACTCTTTGTAGAAGTCGCGGGTACGTGTAAAGAGATGCGGCTGGAAGATGGCCGTTATATGGCGGTCGCTATACAGCTGTCTCATGCTCCTGGCACTCTGCAGTATCTCGTTGGGATGGTGGGCATAGTCGCTAAGCAGCACCAGCGAGGGAGTGTTGATCTTAAAGTCAAAACGGCGGTCTACGCCACTGAACGACAGCATGCCTACGCGCAGCTCCTCTGACGTGCAGCCAGCCAGCTGTGCCATGGCCATGGCAGCAATGCCGTTCTCTATATTGATGGGCACAGGCTGTCCAAGCTCCACATTCTTCACGGTCTCTATGGGAGACACGAAGTCGAATGTTATACGCCCTTTCTCTATACGGACGTTGGCAGCATGGAAGTCGCCCTCGTCAAGGCTGTACTCATAGCGGCGCACACCTTCCTGCAGCCGTTCCTTCATCTCCAGTCCACGATGCACTATCAGTGCCCCCTCGGGCTGAATGAGTGAGGAGTAATGGGCAAAGCTCTCCAGGTATGCCTCCTTGGTGCCGTAGATGTCCAGGTGGTCAGGGTCGGTGCTGGTGATGACAGAGATGTAAGGCGTGAGCCAGTGGAACGACCTGTCGAACTCGTCAGCCTCGATTACCACATACTCAGACTTGCTGAGGATATAGTTGGTGCCGTAGTTCTTGGCAATGCCTCCCAAGAAAGCATTGCAGTCAATATGGCTCTGATGCATGATGTGTGCACACATGCTCGAAGTGGTGGTCTTGCCATGTGTTCCTGCCACACACAAGCCACGCATCTGGCGTGTCAGGGTGCCAAGCACCTGTGCTCGCTTCTGTATCTCAAAGCCATTGGCACGGAAGTACTGCAGCTCCTTGTGGCTCTCTGGAATGGCTGGAGTGTATACCACAAGGGTATGGTCGCGCTTCTTGCACGTATGGGGTATCTCGTCAACATTCTCCTCATAGTGTAGCAGGGCACCTTCTTTCTCCAGACGGCTGGTAAGTTCGGTGGGAGTCTTGTCGTAACCGCCCACCACTAGTCCGCGACTGATGAAATAGCGCACCAGGGCACTCATGCCTATGCCTCCGGCACCAATAAAATAGAGAGCTTTTATATCTTTCAGGTTCATTATTCCAAAATTTTTATTTATTATTTGCCAGGGCTATAACCTCCTGAGCTATTATCTTTGCAGAGTCGGGCAGTGCCATCTTCAGCACATTCCTGCCAAGCGACTCCAGCTTCTTGTCATCTTTTACAGTCTCTATAGCAAGGTCAATAAGCTGGTCTATGGCATCGCTGTCCTTGACACACAAGGCAGCCTGTCTGTTGACCAGTGCCATGGCATTCTTGGTCTGATGGTCTTCTGCCACATTAGGACTAGGCACCAGTATGACAGGCTTGCCCAGCAGACAGAACTCGCTGATGGAGCCTGCACCTGCCCGGCTTACCACCAGGTCGGCAGCACGATAGGCAGCTGCCATGTCGGCAATGAAGTCGCACACCATCAGATTGTCGGGTTTGCCCTGCTGCTCCAGTACATGCTTTATTGTCTCGCTGTAATACTTTCCCGTCTGCCAGATGAACTGTATGCCCGTCTGTGCTATCTCTTCAAGATGCGACAGCACACTCTCGTTGAGCGTGCGTGCGCCAAGGCTTCCTCCCACCAGCAGCACAGTCTTCTTCTCTGCATCAAGCCCATAGCCAGCCAAGGCCTCCTGGCGCGTCACAGTGGAACTGAGCAATGCCTGACGCACAGGATTGCCCGTCAGCATAATCTTCTCTTTGGGGAAGAAACGCTCCATACCCTCATAGGCCACACATATCTTTGAGGCTTTCTTGGCCAGCAGCTTGTTGGTAACTCCGGCGTAGGAGTTCTGCTCCTGTATGAGGCAGGGCACTCCCATGGCAGCGGCCTTGTTAAGCGTAGGGCCACTGGCATAGCCGCCCACTCCCACTGCCACCATAGGATTGAACTCCCTGATAATCTGCTTTGCCATGCGCTGGCTCTTCCACACCTTCCAGAGCACCTTAACATTCTTCAACAGGTTCTTGCGGTCGAAGCCCATGATGGGCAGACCCTTTATCTCATAGCCAGCCTGGGGCACACGCTGCATCTCCATTCTGCCCAATGCTCCTACAAACAGTATCTTCGTACTGGGCAGAAGCTCACGAATGGCGTTTGCTATGCTGATGGCCGGGAAGATATGTCCGCCAGTGCCACCTCCGCTTATTATGACTCTCAACTCTTCTTTCATACTTCTTCTGTTATTATTTTGCGTCTTGACTGTCGCACTTTCACATCACTCATCTTAGCAGAGCGGCTAACGCTCAATATGGCACCTATATATGCACAACTGACAAGGGTAGACGTACCGCCCTTCGACACCAGCGGCAGGGGCTGACCAGTAACCGGCCCTATTCCTACAGCCACCATCATATTGATAGCAGCCTGTGCCACAAGGAGCAGAGCCATTCCCATAACAAGGAATGCAGGGAAATTGTTCTCACAACGCCCGGCAATCCTAGCCGACCTGAACAACAGAATGATATATAGGAAGACCACCGCTATAGCCCCTATCAGTCCCATCTCTTCTATGATGATAGAGAAGATGAAGTCGGAAAAGGCCTGAGGCAGGTATTCTCTCTCTACAGAGTTGCCGGGGCCCTTGCCCAGCACCCCCGACGAGGCTATGGCAAAATTGGAGTGTGCCACCTGGAAGTTGTCCCTTACACTGTACTCCTTCGGGTCTTCAGGGCGTGCATTATGACTCAACAGACGGTTTCTCCACGTGCCAAAGCGATGGAACACCTTGCCAAACACCCCTTCGTCTTTCTTTGAGGTATCGCTGCCCTTGGCCATCTCTGTCTTGGCTTCCTTTCCGTCTTTGCCTTCATCCTCTTCAGGAGCGGCAATGCTGCCAAGGAGAAACACCACCGCACCCATCAGTGCCAAGGCACCCATGAGCTTACCCAGCTGTTTGAGGGGCACCCTGCCAAGATACATCATCAAGACGATGACAGCAAAGAGGAGCATGGCTGTTGACAGGTTCTCCACGCCAATAAGCATCAGCGTAGGCACAACGACGAAAAGCACGTATTTGATGGCCTTTGGCGCAGCGCCAGTGCCGTCTTCACGCTGCATGGCACTCAGTATCTGAGCCGTGGCAAGCACCATAGTGCCCTTGGCCAACTCGGAAGGCTGGAATGTGAAGCCTGGCAGCTGGATGACGCGGTTGGCACCGTTGATGCTCTCGCCAAAGAAAAGCACCCACAGCAAAGTGGCATAGGATATGAGCAGGAGCACTGGTGTCATAAGTTTGAAATAGCGGCAAGGAATGTTAAGAATGACAATGGTAATAGCAATGCCAAAGCCTATAGTGCCCACATGGTATATGATGGGCCCCATGAAGTTCTGGCTCTTGTATGACAGTGTGCTCGAAGCCGAGAACACCTCAATGATGCTTATAAGGCAGAGGAAGAAGAACACTGTCCAGATGCCCTTGTCGCCTTTGAAAAGATTGCTTAGTTTCTTGTTCATTCCTTTTCTTTTTCCAGGTTTTTCCAAAACCTACTACACCTACTACACCTACAAAACCTACTACCCTTCCTAGAGGTTTCTCACCAGCTGTTTGAACTGCTCACCCCGGTCCTCCATATTCTTGAAGAGGTCGAACGAGGCACAACATGGCGACAGCAGCACCGTATCGCCGGGCTGTGCCAGCTCGTAGCAAGCCTTGACACAGTCGGCCATGGAGTGTGTGTCGCGTATGGTTATCCCCATGTTGTCGAAGTTGTCGTGCAGCTTCGCATTGTCGGCCCCCAGAAAGACCAGTGCAGCGCACTTCTCGCGTATGAGCGGCTTTATCGGCTCGTAGTCGTTTCCTTTGTCCTTGCCCCCTACGATGAGCACCACACGTGTCTTCATGGAGTCGAGTGCATACCAGCACGCATCGACGTTGGTGGCTTTCGAGTCGTTTACATACTGCACGCCGCGCACTGTTGCCACACGCTCCATACGATGTTCCACTCCGGGGAAGCTGCTAAGCGACTGTCTGATGACTTCCTTCTTTATACCGGCCACGTTTCCGGCAATGCCGGCAGCCAGCGAGTTGTATATGTTGTGACGCCCGGTGAGGCTCAGGGCCTCCTGCTCCATATTGAACGGCTGCGGGCATTCTATGACGTACTGTCCCTTCTCTATGTATCCTATGCTGCCTTTCTCCTTTAGTTCCGAGAACGGATATTTGACTGCCTTGATGTCATACTTCTTCAGCTCACGGCTTATAATAGGGTCGTCGTTCCAATAGATGAAGGCATCGTCACCAGTCTGGTTCTGCAGTATTCTCATCTTGGCATCAACATAGTTCTGCATGTTGAAGTCATAGCGGTCCAGATGGTCGGGGGTGATGTTGAGCAACACAGCTATGTTGGCCCTGAAGTCGTACATGTTGTCAAGCTGGAACGAAGACAGCTCTATCACATAGTACTCATGGGGGTCTTCGGCCACCTGCAGTGCCAGCGAGTGACCTATATTGCCAGCCAGTCCCACATCATAGCCTGCATTCTTGAAGATGCTGTATATAAGGCTTGTCGTTGTCGTCTTTCCGTTAGAGCCTGTTATGCATATCATCTTCGACGTAGTGTAGCGACCGGCAAACTCTATCTCGCTGATGACAGGTATGCCTGCCGCGACGGCCTTCTGAACCATGGGAGCCTTGTCGGGGATGCCGGGGCTCTTTATTATCTCGTCGGCAGTAAGGATAAGGCTCTCTGTATGGCGGCCTTCTTCCCAGACAATGCTACGGCTGTCGAGCATCTGCTGATAATTCGGAGCTATCCTCGACATGTCGCTGACAAACACGTCGAAACCCTCTTTCTTGGCAAGCACAGCGGCACCCGCACCGCTTTCGCCGGCTCCTAAAACAACTATTCTCTTCATTATCTTATCTTCAGTGTTATAATGGTCATTGCTGCCAGGATTATTGTTACAATCCAGAAGCGTATTGTTATCTTCGACTCATGGAACGGACGGTGAGGCCATCCTTTCAGTATGTATCTCGAGGTGCTGTCCAGCTGAGAGTCCAGCTTACGGAAGTTATCATGTATAGGTGTTGAGCGGAACACCCTCACACGGCGTCCTTTCCTCTTCTGTATCTTAAACCACTGCGTCTGTATAATCACGCTAAGACTCTCTACGAAGAAGATGCCACAGAGAATGGGCAACAGCAGCTCCTTATGTATGATTACGGCACACACTCCGATGATGCCTCCAATGGTGAGCGAGCCGGTGTCGCCCATGAAGATCTGGGCCGGATAGGCGTTATACCACAGGAATCCAATCATTGCCCCGACAAAGGCACACAGGAAGATGACAAGCTCTTCGGAATGTGGTATGTACATGATGTCGAAGTAAGACGCATAGCCTATATGCGATGACACGTACGCCAATATTCCCAGCACCACTCCTATGACAGCCGAGTTGCCGGCACACATGCCGTCCATGCCGTCGTTGAGGTTAGCCCCGTTAGACAAGGCCGTCACCACGAAGATGGTCATGATGACAAAGAGAACCCAACCGGCAGCCACCTTGTGCTTGCCAACAAACGACATCACTTCCGAGTAGCTCAGGTTATGGTGCTTGGTGAAGGGTATGGTGGTCTGCAGCGACTTATGCTCCTGCTGTTCGTGCTTCACCACCTCGGTATTGTTGCCTGCCTGCACATCACCTACATTCTCACGCATCACCACGTCAGGACTAAGGTAGAGCGTAAGGCCCACAATGAAGCCTATCGACACCTGACCCACTATCTTGTATTTGCCCTTCAATCCATTCTTGTCGCCTTTGAAAATCTTCAAATAGTCGTCCATGAAGCCAAGGAACCCGAGCCATACCGTAGTGATAATCATCAGGATGAGATAGATGTTGCGCATACGGCCCAGCAGCAGCACCGGCACCAGCAGCGACACAATGATAATGATGCCACCCATGGTGGGCACACCCTTCTTCTGCACTCCAAACGGGTCGATGGTCTCGTCACGCTGTGTCTCGAAGATTTTGCGGCGCTTCATCCACTTGATAAAGCGCTCGCCGAACCACGCTGATATGACAAGCGACAATATCAGGGCCAGCAGTGCACGGAAGGAGATGTAGCTCCAGAGGTGCGCTCCCGGTATATTGTAATCTTCCAACAGTCTAAAGAGATAGTATAGCATGGTCTTGCGTTATTTCGTTATTCCGATATTTCGTTATGACGTTATGACGTTATTACGTTATGACGTTATGACGTCATTACAGCTTAATGTTCAAAGATTTCCCTCACCACCTCACGGTCGTCGAAGTGGTGCTTCACACCCTTTATCTCCTGATAGTCTTCATGGCCTTTGCCTGCAATGAGTATCACGTCGCCCTTCTGTGCCAGCATGGTTGCTGTTTTGATAGCCTCGTGACGGTCAACGATAGAGATGACCTTCTTCATCTGCTTGGCGTCAAGCCCCGACAGCATGTCGTCTATTATCTCCTGTGGCTCTTCAAAGCGTGGGTTATCGCTTGTTATGATTACCTTGTCGCTCTGCTTCACTGCCTCCTGCGCCATGAGCGGACGCTTGCCCTTGTCGCGGTTTCCACCGGCGCCGCACACGGTTATCACCTTGCCTTTGCCCTGCAGCACCTCATGTATGGCATTGAGCACATTCTCCAGCGCATCGGGAGTATGGGCGTAGTCTACTATGGCGGTAAAGCCTTCGGGCGAATGTATGGGCTCCAGCCTTCCGGCAACGCTGTGCAGGGTGCTCATCGTAACAAGCACCTGTTCGGGATCCATCCCCAGCATGACGGCTGTTCCGTAGACTGCCAGCAGGTTTGACACATTAAACTTCCCGATGAACTGCACTCCGACTTCATGGCCGTCAATATCGAGATACATGCCCTCAAAGTGACATTCCACCAGGCGCGCATTGAAGTCGGCCATGGAGCGCACAGAGTATGTCTTCACCGTGGCCTTGGTGTTCTGCACCATAAACATGCCGTTCTTGTCATCGGCATTGGTAATGGCGAAGCTTCCCTTGGGCAGCATGTCGAAGAACATCTTCTTGGCATTGCGATAGTTTTCCAGTGTCTTGTGATAGTCCAAATGGTCACGGGTAAGGTTGGTGAATATTCCTCCGGCAAAGGTGAGCCCACCTATGCGATACTGGGCAATGGCATGACTAGAACACTCCATAAAGGCATACTCGCACCCTTCGTTAACCATCTGCCTGAGCAGCCTGTTCAGCTGTATGGCATCGGGGGTGGTATGGCTTGCCGGCAACGGCCTGCCGTCAATGTAGTTGCAGACAGTGGAAAGAAGTCCGCACTTATGGCCCGTCAGTCTGAAGATGTCGTATAGCAGTGTAGCTATGGTGGTCTTGCCGTTGGTACCCGTCACTCCCACCAGTTTCAGCTTCTGCGACGGATATTGCTGGAACGCCGTTGCCACTGGCCCCACGGCCTTCTCTGTCGATTCTACAACGATGACAGTAGCGTTGTACTGAGTGGGGCATTCTTTCTGCCACTCCAGGTTTTCGCACAGGATGGCAGCCGCTCCCTGTTCCAGGGCCTTGCCAATGAACTTATGACCATCGGTCTGAGTGCCGGGGATGGCAACAAAGAGATGTCCTGCCTTCACCTGTCGTGAGTCAATGTCAACATCAGTAATATCAATGTCTACCGACCCGTCAACAGTCTTCACTGCAATGTTTTCAATTATCTCATTAAGTTTCATACGCGCGCGTAATATTATTAATGTATATTTCTATCCTAGCTGTAGCACACACCTCATGCGCCCTCTAAGAGCAGAGCCTACAGGTATGCTCTGGCTTTTCACGTTTCCTGCACCCTGCAACACCACCTTCACTCCCATCTGCTCAAGCAAGAACACTGCATCGCGTGCTCCCATACCTATCACGCTGGGCATGACACCGTCGTTGTCGCCGGCTTTTTCCAGTTTCACTCCTTTGCCCGAGATGCTTGCCACTCCCCAGACAGGACCTCCCTGCCCGGCAGCCGACATCCAGTTGCCGCTGGTATTGACTCCAAGCTTTCCCAACACATAGTCGGCAGCCACGATGTCGCCGTTTTTTACGTCGGGCACATACACCGAGTGGGTGTCGCCTGCATTGGCAGCCACCTTTCTCACATCCTTGGCCATCACGCCCTCGGCAATATTGTGGAAGACCGTTCCCGACACCAGTCCGCCAGAAGGAGGACCAGTGGTCGTCTTCACGCATACTATGCATGAATAACGGGGCTTGTCGGCGGGGAAGTATCCGCAGAAGCTGAGCCAGTGGCATCGCTTGCCGGTGTGGTAGTTGTACTCGTTGTCCGACACCTGTGCCGTACCTGTCTTTCCTGCCACCTGGAACGCTTTGGAACCGGCGCGTTTGCCCAGTCCCTGGCTCACCACGTGACGCAGAATGGTCTGCATCTTCTTCACCACCTCGGGTTTGGCTATCTGCTCCTTGAGCACCACCGGTGGCAGTTCCTGCACAACATTGCCCTCTTTCACTATCTGCTTCACGAAGCGGGGCTGCACCAGCTTGCCGTCGTTGGCGATGGCATTATAGAACGCCAGCGTGTTGATGGGCGGTATCTGCGTCTCGTAGCCTATAGACATCCAGGGCAGGGTGGTCTTGCTCCAGTAGAGAGACTTGTTGGTAGTCTTAGTATCCGGGAAACGTATCTTCGGTGGTCGGTACTCGTTAAGGGGTATCTTCAGGTCTTGTCCTATGCCTACTCTGTAGAGTCCCTCCACATATTTGGAAGGATTGTTCTTGTAGTGGTGGTCAATGACGAAGCTTACTCCTATATTGCTACTCACCTCAAGAGCCCTTGCCACGTTGATAGACCCATATCCGCCCCTGTACCAGTTGTGGTCTTTCATGTTGGCACCGTGCATGGGCATCACTCCGTTGCCAGTATTTATGACATAGCTGGTGTCTACCATGCCGTCGTCGAGTGCGACAAGTATTGATGCCGTCTTGAACACGGAGCCTGGCTCGCACCTGTATCCCAGGGCATGGTTCAGACGCTCGCTGTATGTCCCGTCTGGTCCTTTCTCCATATTCACAATAGCCTTTACGTCACCAGTCTGCACCTCCATCAGTATAGCCACGCCCATGAGGTGGTCGCGGTCCTTGAGTTCTTTTAGCAGTGCCTGTTCAGCCAGGTCTTGCATCTCAATGTCGAGCGTTGTCACAATGTCACATCCGTCGACGGCTGGTTTCACCTCCTTTGGCACCCACTTGTTGCGCACTTTCTGCCAGTGCTCAATGCCAATCTCACCAACGAGCACCGAGTCGAATGCCATGTCTATGCCATAGCGTGCGGAGTCGCGTGAGCCTATGGTGCGCTCTGCCAGCGAGCCGAAGGGATGCCTGCGCGACTCGTGTGCCTCAGCAATGAGTCCACCGCGCTTCTGTGGCAGATTCATAATAGGCAGCTGCTGCACCCTGGCCTTTGTAGAGAAGTCGACAATACCTCTCCACACCGGCCAGTGACGGCGTCCGCGTGTGGCCTGAAACCCTTTCAGCAGGTCCTCCTTGAACTCGGCTGCCGGCTTCTCCGGGAAGATACGGTGCAGTCCGTCGCACAGGGCGTCAATGCTGTCACGCCATATCTCGCTCAGCTTTCTCGACCATGCGGTGTCTTTGTCGTTGGCACCAATATATGTAGGGTAGAGGTCAACAAAGAGCGAATACTCGGGAATGCTGCTTGCCAGCAACTGACCGTCGCAACTCAATATGTTGCCCCTATTGGGTTTCTTTATGCTGTCAACCAGCTTCACCTGATTGTTGGCAACAGCCAGCCAATAGTCCTTGTCGGCAGTCATCGTATAGGCAGCTTTAGCTATTACTGCCAAGCCTACTAGTGTCAGTATAACAGCCAGCGCTAAATAGCGCGGCATCACTTTCTCTCTGCTAAACTTACTCATCTTCTTTTTTTATTTTCACAGGGGTTTCGCCCCTACCTGTGTTCTCTTCAGGGGTTTCACCCCTGCCTGTGTTCTCTTCAGTGATTCGCCCCTGCCTGTGTTCTCTTCAGGGGTTCATCCCTGCCTGTGTTCTGTCGCCCCTTCGGGGTAAGTCTCTCAACTAAAGTCTCTCCGCTCGGCTTCACCGAACTCTTAACTCTTAATTCTTAACTCTTAACTCTTAATTCTTTTCCGGTACCTCAATGATAAACGGAGGGGGCGGCGATGTTCTCAGCTGCGTACTGTCTCCTCGGTTCAGCATGTCTATAACATTTCCTTGTCGGCAGATGCGCGTGAGATTGCTGGAGCTTGACAGTGCCTCATACTTGGCATCGACGAGCTTCTTTTCCAGTCGGCTGATGTCAATAGCATCCTGCTGGCACTGGTATCTCACTGCCACGTATGCAGTAGTGATAAGAACCACGAGGATAATGAGCCATGCCTGATGTTTTACCAGCGACCACAGGATGTCGCCACCGAGAATGTCGCGGAAGCGCAACGACCCAGATGGAGCGTCATCGTCCTCATTGGCACGCTGCTTCATGCGTCGTAGAGCATCTGACAACCTCTCCTCTGCCTTTGGCTCTACGGCCACGGCTTCCTGCTGCTCATCTATCTGCTTATCGTCCTCTTGTGCCATAATCTTAACTCTTAACAAAAGTCTCTCATCTCTTAACTCTCAACTCTTAACTCAAAAAAACTCTTAACTCTTCACCGCCACCCTGAGCTTGGCACTGCGGCTACGTGGGTTTTGCTGCTGTTCCTCAGGGGTTGGCACTATCACCTTGCCCACCGGTGTCAGTGGCGATGTGCTGCGTCCGAAGAAATCAGAGGATGCCCTACCCTCCACATTGCCTGCCTTCATCATGTTCTTCACCATACGGTCTTCCAGCGAGTGATAGGTGATGATGCTCATCCTACCACCAGGAGCCAGCAGCTGGCAAGCCGATGTAAGCAGTTGGCGCAGCGCGTCCATCTCGTGGTTTACCTCTATGCGCAAGGCCTGGAACATCTTTGTCACCTCTTTCTTCTCCTGCACCCCCGCACGCTGTCTCTCGCGGGCAAAGATGTGGCGCGTGGCCTCCACCAGTTCGCCTGTGGTACGTATGGGCTTTTGTGCGCGTGCCTTCACCAGTGCAGATGCCACCTGGCGGGAGTTGCGCATCTCTCCATAGATATAGAAGATATCACTTAGCTGTTGCTCGCTGCTGTTGTTCACCACGTCGGCAGCAGTGAGTGCAGCACTGCGGTTCATGCGCATGTCGAGCGGAGCATCGAAGCGAAACGAGAAGCCGCGTGCAGCATCATCGAAGTGGTGCGACGACACTCCCAGGTCGGCCAGCAGTCCGTCAATGTGCTGCTCTCCCTCAAAGCGCATCCACTGCTTGAGGTAGCGGAAATTGCTGTGTATGAACCTGAGACGGCTGTCACCAATGATGTTCTGCTGTGCATCGGCATCCTGATCGAAGGCGTACAGGCGCCCTTTGGCACCCAGACGGCTCAATATTTCACGCGAATGGCCACCGCCCCCGTAAGTAACGTCTACATAAATGCCGTCGGGCTGGATATCCAGCCCGTCGACACTATCCTTAAGCAAGACAGGTTTGTGGTATGTTTCTGCTGTCGTAGCCATTATGTGTACCTTTGGGTCAACTCATTATCTGCATTAGCTCTGCCGAGAACTCCGCCTCGTCCATAAACGGCTCTTCGGCCTTTTCTGAGGCCCATATCTCTATGGTGTCGGTCATTCCGATAAACCTCACCGACTGTGTTATTCCCGCCATCTCAAGGTAGCGGCGCGGTATGAGGAAGCGGCCGTTGCCATCGAGTATGATCGTCTCGGCCTCCTTCATATACTGGCGGACCACCATCTTTCCCGTCTTATCCCATTCGTTAACGCGAGAGCGCAAGGCATCAACACGCTCGTTCCAAACACTGTCGGGATAGAGCACCAGGCAGGGCTGGTGTATGTCCTTGCGCATGACAAGCTGCTCGATGCCCTCGCTCTGCAACACCTTGCGGAAGGTGGCAGGCAAGAACACACGACCCTTGGAATCGGTCTTGGCTTCTATGTTGCCCAGAAATCTCATGCGCTAGAATGCTATTAGTGACACATCGGTTGCAAAGATAAACATTTTTCCCCACAATCCTCCACAATTCCCCATTTTTTTTCAAAAATTTTCCATTTTCTTGTCAGCAGAGCCTTTTGTCACCATTTTCGTTACACACTATTCTTTATTTGTGCAAAAATTGCCGCCCTCGATTTCTTGGGTCTGTAGCAAAACCATATTGACTGATACCATCGACTGTAGGGAAAGGCCCTGTCTCTGTCCGCAGTCGTAGCAGTTATAATTCCACTTGCGAACAGGCACAAGGTCTGACCCTACAGTTAACCTCGTCAACATAGTTATACTACCGCTCCGAAAAAAGGCTTGAACTTTCACAAGTTCAAGCCTCCAACACGATGTGAAAACTTACTCAAAGAATGCTGAGTAATAATTATTAACGAGAGAGAATTAACTACTTTCGGTTTTATTTAGCCCAGCCACGCACCTGATGCATCTGGTCGTTAACCTCGATGACGGTCTGTGGGATAGGCCAGTATTCATTCTTACCCTCCTCGAACTTCAGCGTAATGCCAGAATCCTTGAACGGATGGTGAATCGAGTAGACGAGTTTGTGAGGCTTCGTGCCACCAGACTGCCAGTACTCATCCCACTGCAGAGGAATGTTGTCGAGCACCTTGTCGTAGCACTGCTTTGCGATGCCCCAGCGCACGATGTCGAACCAACGGCAGCCCTCGAA
>CAMYZK010000019.1 GCA_947303825.1 uncultured Prevotella sp.
GGAGCGGAGAGAACAACGCTCAGACAAGCACTGCCGCCTATCCCGACTTCTACAAGTGGGTGCAGGACAAGACAAAGAACCTGGACTGGTACAAGAACTACACTCCCGGACTGGTATATAACCGCACTCCGGCACAGTAACGCTTTGTAGATGATAAGCAGGGAGACCATGCTCTATGCACTGGCACACGTCAACGACGACGTGTGCCAGCTTGCTTTGAAGGGCACGCGAGCCGACGGTGTTGACATGGCTGCGGCACTGCAGCAGATACAGGGTAGGCAGAAGGCACGGGTCAAGCTGCCCGAATGGGCTGCCATCGATGCCATTCTCTACCCGCCACAGCTGTCCATGGAGCAATGCTCCAGTCAGCACACAGCACAGTACAAGGCCCGACTGGCAGCTTCTCTTCAATCTTCACTCTTTACAAGAGTCTCTCAACTCTCCGCTCGGCTCTGCCGCTTGCAACAAGCAAGAACTCTCAACTCTCAACTCGTAGACATCACGGGAGGCTTTGGCGTGGACTTTGCCTATATGTCGAAAGCATTCACCCACGCCGTTTATGTGGAGCGTAACGAGGCTCTGTGCCAGTTGGCAGAGACCAACTTCAAGACGCTGGGACTGCACGCCCAGGTGGTGTGTGGCGACGGCGTGGACTATCTGCACGCCATGACTGACCAGGTTGACCTGCTCTTTGCCGACCCAGCACGGCGCGACGACAAGGGTGGCCGCACTTACGGCATTGGCGACTGCACGCCCAACCTGCTGCCGCTCATCGGCGAGATGACAGCCAAGGCCAGACACGTTGTGCTGAAGCTCTCGCCCATGCTCGACTGGCGCAAAGCCATGGCCGATGTGGGTGCTGCCCATGTCGAGCAGGTACACATCGTGGCCGTGGGCAATGAATGCAAGGAGCTGCTTCTGGTACTGTCGGCAGAGGGGACGTCCCAGCCGCTCATGGTCTGTGCCAACGATGGGCAGCTGTTCACGGCACCCATCGACTTTGGAACTTTGGAAAACCGTATGCCACCGGCCTGTGGGACACCGGCACCGGGCACCTATCTATATGAGCCGAATGCTGCATTGATGAAGTCGGGCATGTTCTCCCAGTTGGCCGCAAGCTACGGGGTGCAGCCGCTAGCCCCTGATAGTCACCTGTTCCTCTCAATAGAGCCAGTGGAGCACTTCCCAGGTCGCTCATTCGTCGTAGACCTTGTGACGACCATGAACAAGCAGGAGCTGAGACAACACATCCTGCCACTGCGTCGTGCCAACATCAGCGTGCGTAACTTCCCCCTGACGGCCGACAAGCTACGTGCCCGTCTTAAACTCTCCGACGGTGGCGACAACTACCTCTTTGCCACCACACTGGCCTCAGGGCACCACGTCCTGATAAAGGCAAGAAGAGCTTTTTTGAGTTAAGAGTTCTTTGCAAGCAAAGCGGCAGAGCCGAGTGCTTCGACGAGCGAAGCGAGAAGACTTCTAAAATCTAAATTCTAAAGTTAAGAGATAACAGATATAAGGTAATGGAAAAGAAAACCCTCAGCTTTGCCCTTTTCGGCAATGTCTACCAGAACGAGAAGTCGGCAGCTGTGCACCATGTGCTTGCTGTCCTGCGTGATAACGGTGCGCATATTCTCATTGAAGAAGAGTACAACGACTTTCTCCGCCGGGAGAGCCTCATTGCCGATGAATACATTGAGACCTTCAGCGGCAGTGACTTCACCAGCGACTTTGCCATCTCTATGGGCGGCGACGGCACCCTGCTGATGACGGCCAGCAGGGTGGGTAGCAAGCCCATACCCATTATTGGCGTGAACATGGGGCGGCTGGGGTTCCTGGCCGATGTCTCTCCCAGCGACTTCGCTGCAACCGTCGATGCCTTATACAGCGGCAGCTATACCGTGGAAGACCGCGCCCTGATAAAGGTGGAGAGCGGCGGCGAACCCATTACCGGCTACCCCTGTGCGCTGAACGACGTGGCCATACTGAAGCGCGACACCGCCTCGATGATTAGCATTCGCGCCAGCATACACTCGGTTGACAGGCGCGAGCAGGGCGAGGACAGTGAGCTGCTCACCACCTACCAGGCTGACGGTCTCATCGTCTCCACGCCCACCGGCTCCACCGCCTACTCGCTGTCTAATGGCGGCCCTATTATTGTGCCGCGCACCGGAGTGCTGCTGCTCACCGCTGTGGCTCCTCATTCGCTCAACGTGCGCCCCATTGTGATTCCCGACACAGCCGTGGTAGAGCTGACCGTCTCCAGCCGCAGCCACAGCTTCCTCGTGGCCATCGACGGACGCTCGCAGTCGCTGCCCGAGGGTACCACCCTGACCCTGAGTCGGGCACCCTACGTGGTGAAGGTGGTGAAGCGCGCCGGGGCACGCTATTTCACCACCCTGCGCGAGAAGATGATGTGGGGGGCAGACAGGAGGAGTTAGGAGTTCTTCGCTGAGCGAAGCGGCATAGCCGAGCGCGTGTATCCTTAAACACCTCGGGAAGGAAGTAAGACTCCCGGTCGGAGAGCATTGTCTCAGACCGGGAGTCAAATGTGTTTGTATTGTCTCTTCGCTCACTTAATCACGACCTTGAGCTAAAGCTCGAGCTCGTTCACGTTCGGAAGAAATCAAGCGAGCTTGTTTCTTCGCTCACTTAATCACGACCTTGAGCTGAAGCTCGAGCTCGTTCACGTTCGGAAGAAATCAAGCGAGCTTGTTTCTTCGCTCACTTAATCACGACCTTGCGGCCATTGATGATGTAGAGACCCTTCTGGGCATTCGTCACCTTCTGTCCCTGGAGGTTGAAGATGGTGTTGCTGGTGGTTGTTGCAGCCTTGACGGTGCTGATGCCCGTGGTGACATCGTAGACGAAGTCGAAGCCGAAGAATCCGAGCTTAGAGCCAGCGCAGTAAATCTTGTAGCTCTTGCCAGCGGTCACGTCGAAGGAGTAAGTGCCATAATACTTCGGGTCAACGGTGATGCCGTCGTAGTTGCTCAGAGCTGTGCCGTCTTCCAAAATGTAGAATGCCTTGTTTGCATTGAGCACAACAGCTACGTCGATGGTTCCACTATACAGAGGATTGATGGTGTAGAATGTTCCACCAGCCTTGTTGCCGTTGGTGCCATTACCAGATGTGAATGCTGTATAGCCCTCTATGCTACCGTTAGCAGCTGCTGCATTGAAGTCGGCACCACCGTCTTCACCGTAGGTGATGGTAGCCACGGTGAGGTCGCCGTCTTTCACTTCCACGGTCTGTCCAGACTTAAAGACGTCACCCTCCTTCAAGCTGTAGATAGGAGCCTTGACATACTTGGCAAACTTCACGTTCTTGAACGAGAGCCAGCTGATGTTGTTGTCGGCAGCGACGTTGAACTTAATCTTCAGCACGCCGTCATCGCCCACGGTGCCCCTTGCGGTGAACTCTCCAATATAGAAGTTGTTGTCCTTGTCGAGTGTAATCTTTAAGGCGCCCTTAGTAACGTCAGCAGCTTCGCCATCGTTTGCCTGCAGCGAAATGCCGTAAGCATTGGTATCGGCACCAGTATTATTCTTTGTACGTACACGCACGAGGGCGGTAACGTCGTATTCGCCAGCCTTAAGGTTCTCCATAGTGGCAGTAAGAGTTCTCTCGCCAAGCGAAGTGTCATCGCCAGTCCAGTACTCGAAGAAAGGAACCCTGAATTCCGAGCCGTCGTTGTTGCCCTCTACCGACCAGGTATTAATGTAGTAAGGAGCATTCTGGAAGTCAGGATTGGTGTCCCATGCGCTGAGCAGGAAGTTGTCGCAGGTAATGGGGGCATGCCATCCGGTTCCTGCAAACGGATCTTCCAGTGCAGAAGCCTCGGCTGTGGTGAGAGTGCCCTCCTTGTATTTGGCAGCCCATGTGCCGTAGTAGTTGTCGTAAGCCTCCTGAGTGTAGACGTTGGTGCTCTCTACGAGTTGCTTCATCTTAGCCAGGATGTCCTTGGCACTAGCGAAGGCTTTACCTTTGTTGATAGCATCTTTCAGATTGTTTATAGCTTGCTGTGCAGCGGTAAGGTCGCTGATGCCGTCGGTGGTGTCGTAAATGTTCTGCAGCTCGGTCTTGACGGCCTCGATTTCGACATCGCCTGAAGCGAGGAGGCTGGCCAGCTCTCCGCGAAGCTCCTCGAGCTGTGCAAAGATGGCAGCGTTCTTGGCAGCGTCGATGGTGCAGTCGCCATAATAGGTAAGCTCGAAGTTGTCCCATACGGCCCAGATGTCGGCACGCTCGCTCTTGGCACCGATTTTCAGGATGCCGTCGTCGCCCACGAGGATATAGATGGGTTCAACCTGATACTTGCCAGCACCGAACTGGTTGCTGAGCTGTGTCTGACTAGTCAGTTGGTCGGCAGTGAGCATGATGGCGAAGTCAACAGTCTCGTCGTTGGCATAGATAACGGGAGCGCCCTGTCCGTCATATTCCTTAACGGCGCGGTCGTCGTGATAGGTAACGGCAGCCTGTGCATCGAGCTTGTACACACCCTTGGGAAGCCCTGTCAGCGTCTGGTTAACGTCGAAGGCAGCCATGTATGACTCTGTGTTAAAGTTTTTGTTGTCACCTCCCTTATGGAGTCCGGTGCCTTCCCACGCGCTGGCGTTGCGGTTGTTGCGTCCGAAGTTGGGGTCGAGAATCATAAAGGTGGCATCGCGTGGCTCGGTGACCTTGGCCACCTTCAGCGACTCGGCCAGCTCTTCGTGCGTAAAGACGTTCCACAGCGCATTGTCGCCGGTGATGTTCTTGCCAAGTATGGTTGAGCTGCCGTCATAGCCGTAGAGTTGTCCATCGTCATGGGCAATTGTAAAAGACCCTCCATCAATGGCGAAGGTGAGGGGCTTAGCATTGACGTTGTCCATATAGTCTCCCTCGAAGTAGTATTCCCCATCACCATTGGCCACCTGTGTCTCCATCTTGTATTTCCCGTCATCTATTTTGTATAGCATGACGTACTCAGGATGTTTCACGAGAGAAGCACGTGTGCCCCAGTCGTTGCCGCAGCCCCACCAGAGGCTGGTGTTGACGTTCTGCAGGTAGTACTTCCCGTCTTCAAGCTGTGCCTGCGCACTTACACCCATAGCCAGCATGCCGGCCAGGAGCATTGATTTGAGTAAAGTTCTTTTCATTTGATTACAATTAGTTAGTAAAAATAGGTTTATAGGAAAAATATTTTGCAAAAATACACATTTCGTTTCATATATGCAACAATTGTCAAATCTTTTTTTCGATAAAAGTGATATCAAGTACCTGAAAGGCACGCATGTTCCGCCACCTATATAGCAGCCGAACAGTCGTGCCTGCGGCATCGGCTGTACAGTGCTTGACAAAGATAGAATTCTGATTATGGTCTTGTCTGTCCTTCGCCCTCGATGAGCCACTTGTAGGTGGTTATCTCTTCAAGGGCCATAGGTCCTCGCGGCCCCAGCTTCTGGGTGCTGATGCCTATCTCTGCTCCTAGGCCGAACTGTGCGCCGTCGGTAAACGATGTCGGAGCATTCCAATAGACACATGCAGCGTCAACATGCTGCTGGAACTTGCGGGCAGCAGCCTCGTTGCTGGTTATGATGGCCTCGCTATGGCCGGAGCCGTAGCGGTCTATATGAGCCAAGGCCTCGTCGAGCGATTCCACCGTTTTCACTGCCATCTTGTAGTCCATAAACTCGGTGCCGAAGCTCTCGGCTGTGGCGTGCTTGATAAATGAAGAGTGAAGGGCGAAGAGTGAAGAGTTTGCTATTGCTGAGTAGGCTTCCTCGTCGGCATAGATGGTGACAGCGGGCTTCCCCCCAGTGGGTGACAAGAGGGGAGCTATGAGTTCGGCAAGGTCGCCCAGCCTGCCTTGATGGATAAGCAGGCAGTCGAGGGCGTTGCACACGCTGACGCGGCGCGTCTTGGCATTTGTCACGATGGCCTTGCCCATCTCCAAGTCGCCGTCTAGGTCGAAGTAGGTGTTCACAACACCTGCCCCCGTCTCTATCACTGGCACACGGGCTGTGTCGCGCACATAGTCTATTAGCTTGCGCCCTCCACGGGGTATGCACAGGTCAATATATCCCACAGCGTTGAGCATCTCGCCCGTGGCCTCATGGGTGGCTGGAAGCAGTGCAACGACATCTGGCGATACACCATATCGTTGCAGCACGCTGTGTATCAGTGCCACACCGGCACGGTTGCTGGCATCGGCATCCCTGCCGCCCTTCAGCACGCAGGCATTGCCGCTCTTGAAACAGAGTGAGAAGACATCGAAGGTCACGTTGGGACGGGCCTCGTAGATCATTCCTATCACACCGAATGGCACGCTGACACGCTTCAGCCTCAGACCGTTGGGCAGTGTTTTCTGCTTGGTGACATGTCCCAGCGGTGAGGGCAGCGTAGCAACATTACGCATGTCGGAAGCTATGGCACTAAGCCGCTCAGGGGTGAGCATCAGTCGGTCGTACAGTGGGTTTGTCCTCTCCATACGGGCAAGGTCCTGGCTATTAGCTTCCAGCAGCTGGTCTTTGTTGTCCTCAATGGCCTGGGCCACGGCATTCAATATCTCGTTTCTCTCTTCATTGCTTAACAGCGGCAATTGGCGGCTGGCAGTCTTCACACGTTCAAAAGTCTCTTTCAGTTGCATGGTGTTTGGTGATTTGGTGGGTTTTCGTTTGGTGTGTGTGTTCGTGACACACAATTTGGGGGCAAAGTTACGCTTTTTTCTTCAAAAAACAGCAAAGACAGCAAGAAAAAGCCTAAAAGTTTGGTCGTTTAAGGAAATATCGTTATCTTTGCCCCACAAATCACAAAAACTCAAAAGCTTATAAACTCAAGAACTTATAAACTAACAAACTAATAAACCAAAACAACATGGAAGTAACAATCACAAATGAGAACTTTGAGTCGTTGAAGAACGGACAGCTTCCCCTCGTAGTAGATTTCTGGGCAACATGGTGCGGCCCCTGCCGTATTGTGGCTCCTATCATATCGGAGATGGCAGAGAAGTACAACGGCAAGGTGATAGTGGGAAAATGCGACGTGGAAGAGTGCGAGGATCTTGCCGAGGAGTTTGGAATACGCAACATCCCCACCGTGGTCTTCATGAAAGACGGTGTTATCGTAGACAAGCTGATAGGGGCTGTTTCCAAGCAGAAATTCGAGGAGAAATTTGATGCACTACTCGCATGAGCATAGATGACGAACTGCTTCTTGACGAGCAAGAGACTCAGCGCGAGATGAAATACATCCGTGCTGTGCTGCCCAACGGAATGAAGGACAACTATGCTACCGACGACGCCCTGCTGTCGTGGGTGCTTGAAGCCATTGCATCCTACTACTACGAAAGCGGAGTGCTGGAAAGCGGAGCCGAGGAGGTGAGCATCGACATGGACGAGGTGGCAAAATATGTGTGCAGCCTGGCAGAGCAGGAGGGACGGTCGTCTCTCGACATCCAGGAAGTGAAACTGATAGCCGAGACCGACCTTGACTTCTTGGAGCAGGACGCATAGCGAGATTCTTTTTCTACTATGAACAATATCAGATTACTATTTCTTTCCACACTGGCGAGCTGCCTGCTGTGGTCATGCTTCAACAACGACAACTCAGGTGAACTAGACATCACCAGCGCTTTCAAAAACAGGTGGAACATCAGGGAGAGTGTAAGGCAAGACGGCGAAAACGGCATCATCTACGATGCAGTGAAGTGGGGAGGCATAATAGGCGACTTCGTGGTTGACGACAAACCCGCCGACTGGTCGCAGTATGGCAAGGTGGTCGTGGATTTCTCCAAGCCTACCCCCGCTAACACTCAGCTGATGCTTAACGAAAAGGTCTTTGCCTGGGGCAAGCGCGGCATAACCTCCCTTGAAGGCAACTTTGCGGGCCTCGAAATAGCTGAAGTGAAACAGCTTATCATGCAGTGTGACAGCGATTGTACTATTAACATCAAGCGCATCTATCTGTTGCCTGCCAGCGAGCTTGACCTTTCCACTACCCTATGGGAGGGTAGGTGTGTGTTTGGCAACTGGACCAACGGCTTTGAGGTGAAGCCCGATAAGTTTGCCGATGCTAAGGAAGGCGACATGCTGGAAATAGTCTACACCACCGATACAAGCAAGAGCGACGTCACCTATTGGCAGAT
This sequence comes from uncultured Prevotella sp., assembly GCA_947303825.1. Taxonomy (GTDB): domain Bacteria; phylum Bacteroidota; class Bacteroidia; order Bacteroidales; family Bacteroidaceae; genus Prevotella. Next base: position 8,130 of record CAMYZK010000019.1, read on the forward strand.
AAAGACCATCTATGCCGCTACAGATGTCCCGTTGGAAGGAAATGCGAAGATGCTGAATGAATGGGGATGTGCTACTGTGGGAAAAGGGACTACACTGATACGTATCACACTGACCAAGAACGATGCCGCCAAGCTAAAGGAGAAAGGACTCTATGTAAACGGATACTTCACTGTAGCTACGCAGTGCAATCTGCTGCAGTAGGAAGAGAGTTAGGAGTAAAAAGCACAATGCGGGGAGGCTGTTTCCATTCAGCCTCCCCGCATCGTACTTCATACGCCTGTCACAGCCTCATTGCTAAATCTTGGAAATGATGCCTATCTCTGTGCTGCGCATAAACTCGATGATATGGCGTATCTCGGGGCTGTCAGGCACCTGCTGCTCTATCTGCAGCACGGCGTCGAAGACCGATGTCTTGCCATGGAACACCAAACGGTAGGCATTGGCAATATGCTTCAGTGTCTTTTCATCAACACCGTAACTGCGGCCCATGGTAAAGTTCACACCACCGTATTCCGACTTCTTGGTGCAGATGATATACGGCGGGACATCCTTCGAAAACGTTGTTCCTGCCTGTATCATGGCTCCCTGTCCCACCCTAGTCTTGGCGTTCTCTATGACGCTTGACGAGAAGATGGCACCATCCTCAATGACACAGTCGCCGGCAATCTTCGTGCCGTAGCCAAAGACGCAACGGTTGCCCACTACGGTGTCGTGGCTTATATGGGCACCCTCCATCAGCACATTGTCGTTGCCAATGACGGTCTGCCCGCCAGTGTGCGTAGCACGGTTGATGACAACATTCTCACGAATGATATTGTTGTCGCCAATGATACACTCCGACTTCTCACCACGGAAGTCAAAGTCCTGCGGCAGGGCACTGATAACACTGCCCTGGTGCACCTTGTTGTGACTGCCCATACGTGTACCGTCAAGGATGCTGACGAAGGGGAAGATGATGCAGTTGTCACCAATGACAACATCGTCTTCGATGTATACGAAGGGGAATATCTTACAGTTGTTGCCGATTCTCGCCTTGGGGCTTATCTCGGCTCGGGGACTTATTTCGCTCATTGCTTATGCCCCCTATGTTAGGGGGATGGGGGTCTGAACAAGCGTTTTCAGAGCCCATTTAGAATAATAATACTAATTAGAGGGAGATGGAGTGTTTGCGCTTGTTCAGACCCCCATCCCCTAACTTAAGGGGCTAGCGAGAGCCTCCTCCCAGTGCCTGGTAGAGGTTCACCACGGCCTGCATCTTCGAGAAGTCGTCGGTCACCTTAGATATCCTGGCATTGAGCAGGCTCGACTGAGCCTGTATCACCTCGAGGTAACTGGAACCTTTCGATGTGTAGAGCTTGCGGGTATCCTCAACGTTTTGCGTGTAGAGCTCCACTTGTTTCTGGTCCAGCTGGCTCTTCTCGCTGCTGCTGTTATATGCCAGCAGCGCGTTTGACACCTCGTTGCCAGCCTTGAGCACAAGGTTCTGCCATGTGTTGAACGCCTGTTCCTGCTGTGCCTGGGCCACCTTGAGTCCTGCCACTATCTGTCCGTGCTGGAAGATGGGCTGGGTGAGGCTTCCCACTGCAGAGAGGAGCCATTTACCAGGGTTGACTATCTGACCCAGGTTATTGGTAAACATAGCATTTCCGCTAATGGTGATGCTAGGATAGAAACGCGAGCGCGCTGTCTCCACGTCGTAGAAGCACTGTGCCAGCTGCATCTCAGCAGCATGAACGTCGGCACGGTTAGAGAGCAGCTGAATGCCCACTCCCGCAGCAAACTTCTCAGGCAGGTACTGTCCGTAGAATGTTCCACGGTCTATGCGGTGCCCGGCCTCGTTCATCAACAGCGACATGGAGTTCTCCACCTCGCGTATCTGGCGTTTGATGTCCACGCTCTTGGCCTGTATCTGATAGTAGCTCGCCTCGGCACTCTGCACGCTGGTAGAGCGGGCTCGCCCCAGCTGCATCTGCAGCTTCATCATCTCCCAGGTCTCCTTTGTCAGTCCCTCCATGTCGGTAAGAATGGCCTGCTGCTCATCGAGCATCATCAGGGTGTAGTAGAGGTTGGCAATGCCACAGATGATTTGCGTCTGTACAGCCACCTGGTAGTCTTTCGTCATAAGCAGCTTCACCTGTGCTGAGCGTTTCTGCGACAGGATGTTGCCAAAGAGGTCTACCGACCACGATGCCGAGAGAGGCAGCTGGTAGGTCTTTGTTGTCGCACCCCCTTCTGTCACCACATGGCTGATGGTACCACTGGGAGCAATGGCCACACTGGGCAGGAAGGCAAGCTTGGCCACCTTCAGCATGTCCTCCATCATCTTTACATTGAGGGCAGCATTGCGCAAGTCGGTGTTGTTCTCCAGAGCTTTCTCGATGAGCAACTGCAGCTGCGGGTCGGTAAAGACCTCACGCCAAGGTAGCTGACCGAAATTGGCATCGGTGTTGGTGACAAGCGTGTCAACGTCGCTCTGCACGTCACGTATCAGACCCGACGTGTTGACATCGGGACGTTCGTATTTGTCGTATACACCGCAGCTGGAAAGGAGCAACAAGCACAAGCCCACCCCCACCCCTCCCCAAGGGAGGGGCTTTAAGATACTTCTTACTATATTTTTTACATTCATAGATGGTTCATTTTTTTGTTTTGCAAATGTAACCGACCTCCCCTCCCTTAGGGAGGGGTCGGGGGTGGGCTATTTCTCTATTTCATATTCTACTGGACGTTTAGCATACTGCTGCAGCTCTGTGGTCACATCGGGGTTCTCTTCTTCGCCCTCGAACTTCATGGGTTTGAACTTCTCCTGTAGCGACTGGAAGATGACGAACAGTGCTGGCACCACGAATATCTGACAGAGCGTACCAATGAGCATGCCACCCACTGCAGCAGCACCCAGTGTCTGGTTGCCATTCTTGCCTACTCCGCTTGCAAACATCATAGGCAGCAGTCCGATAATCATTGCCAGCGATGTCATGAGGATAGGTCTCAGACGTGCTGCTGCACCCAGCACTGCCGACCACGATATGGCCATACCCGTCTGTCGGCGTTCCAGTGCGAACTGCACAATGAGGATGGCGTTCTTTGCCAGCAGACCAATAAGCATAATCATTGAAATCTGCATGTAGATATCGTTGGAGTGGTCGAACAGCCATGTAAAGAGGAAACAGCCTGCCAGTCCAAACGGAATGGACAGCATCACTGCCAGGGGCAGTATATAGCTCTCGTACTGAGCCGAAAGGATAAGGTAGATGAAGATGAAGCACAGCAGGAAGATGATTGCTGTAGAGTTGCTGGCCTTTGCCTCCTCACGTGTCAGACCCTGATAGTCGTATGTATATCCCGTAGGCAGTGCCGTCGCAGCCACCTCCTGAGCGGCTTTTAGTGCATCGCCCGTAGAGTATCCGTCGGCCACCGTTGCCGTGACGTTGATAGAGGTAAAGAGGTTGAAGCGGTTAATGTTCGACGGGCCGTACACTCGCTCCAGCTGGCAGAACTCCTGTACTGGCGACATTCCCGCAGGCGTGCGTACATATACATTATTAAGGCTCTCAGGAGTCATGCGTGTCTCTGGCGCGCCTTGTATCATCACCCTGTACAGCTTTCCGTAGGCATTGAAGTTAGAGGCATACAGTCCACCGTAGTATCCCTGCAACGTGGTAAGCACAGTGTTGGGCGATATTCCTGCCTGCTTACACTTTGCCACGTCAACATGTATCATGTACTGCGGATAGCTGGGGTTGTAGCTCGTCATGGCCATCTGTATCTCTGGCCTCTTGTTCAGCTCTGCCAGAAAGTCCTTCACTACGCCGAAGAACTTGTTCAGGTCGCCGCCGGTGCGGTCCTGCATCACAATGCTCAGTCCGCTGTTGGCCGAGAAGCCTGGAATCATTGGTGGCTGGAAGGCAAGTATCTGAGCGTCTTTGATGTGAGCTGTCTTGATGTATATCTGTGCCAGCACGCCCGATGCATCGCTGGGGTTGAGGAAGAACCTGTATGGTCCGTCGCCCTGCCACAGTCCGCTCATCTTCCACCACAGTCCGGAGAAGAATCCCTTCATTCGCTCGGAGAAGGGTTTCAGCTTGAGAATAAAGGTTGCCTGGTCGGAGCCGGCACCGGCAATGAAGTTGTATCCCTGTATCTGCTCACGGCTCTGTATGGCAGGATCGGCAGCCAGTATAGAGTCTACCTCACTTATTATCTGCTTGGTGCGGGCCACCGATGTTGCCGGCGGCATGGAGATGGTGCAGAAGAGCGTTCCCGTGTCCTCGCTGGGCACCAGTCCGGTCTTCGTTATCTGCATGCTGCCTATCAGTGCTGCTATGCCCAGCACCACTATGACACCTATTAGCATCGGTTTGCGCACTGTCTTCTCTATGCGTTTCTTGTACTTGCCCAGTATCTTGTCGTAGGCCGTGTTGAACGACTCATGGAAGCGGTCCACACGGCTCATCTTGCGCTCAGTGCCATCCTCGTTCTTCGGCTTGAGGAAGATGGCACACAGAGCCGGCGAGAGTGTCAAGGCGTTAAGGGCCGAAATGAAGATAGACACAGCCATCGTCACACCGAACTCTCGGTAGAACGTACCTGTGGTACCTCCCAGGAACGACACGGGGATGAACACCGAAGCCATGACCAGTGTGATGGAGATGATGGCTCCCGAAATTTCGTTCATGGCATCGATCGATGCCGTCAGTGCACTCTTGTAACCCTGGTCCAGCTTGGCGTGCACCGCCTCTACCACCACAATGGCATCGTCCACCACAATGGCAATGGCCAGCAGCAATGCCGACAGTGTGAGGAGGTTAATGGAGAAGCCGAACACACTTAGGAAGAAGAACGCACCTATGAGCGACACTGGCACGGCGATGAGCGGGATAAGCGTGGAGCGCATGTCCTGCAGGAAGATATACACTACGATGAACACCAGTATGAGCGTCATCAGCAGGGTGAATATCACCTCCTCGATAGAGGCATAGAGGAACTCGGTGACATCGTAGTTTATCTTGTATTTCATCCCCGGCGGGAACAGTTTGGCCTGCTCTTCCAGTTCCTTCTTCACCTGCTTGGCTATCTCGTTGGCGTTGGAGCCGGCTATCTGCTGCACCATACCCATCACCGATGGGATGTTGTTGTTCTTCATCGACACCGTGTACTGCTGTCCGCCCAGCTCTATCTTGGCCACATCTTTCAGCTTCAGTGTATTGCCGTTGCCATCGTTGCTGATGATGATGTTGCCAAACTCCTCTGCCGACTTCAGTCGTCCGGTGTAGCGCATGGCATACTCGAAGGCTACATCGCTCCGCTCACCGAAGGTACCCGGAGCTGCCTCAATGTTCTGCTCGGCCAGCACACCGCTGATGTCGCTAGGCATCAGGTTGTACTGCTTCATCACATCGGGCTTCAGCCAGATACGCATGGAGTAGGTCTTCAGACCAGGGCTCTGCACATCGCCCACACCCTGTATACGCTTTATGGCAGGAATGATGTTGATGTTGGAGTAGTTGGTAAGAAACTCGTCGTCATACCGCCCGTCACTGGTCAGGGTGAACATCATCACCTGGCTGGTCTGGCGCTTCATCACCGTCACACCTATGCGTGTCACCTCGGCAGGCAACAGAGCCAAAGCCTGCTGAACGCGGTTCTGCACGTTCACCGCACACATGTCGGCGTTCATGCCCTGACGGAAGAGGATGCTGATGTTTGCTGAACCCGACGATGCTGTAGAACTCATGTAGTCCATGCCCTCCACACCGTTGATGCTCTCTTCAAGCGGAGCAAGCACTGAGTTCTTCACCGTCTCTGCATCGGCTCCAGGATAGCTGGTGTAGACCACCACCGTGGGAGGAGCGATATCTGGATACTGCTCTATGGGCAGCGAGAGCAGACCTATGACACCCAGAATGACGATGACTACCGAGATCACCGTCGAGAGTACCGGGCGCTTTATAAAGTTTGTAAATGTCATCTTCTTTATAAGTTTAGAGTTTATAATTTAGAATTTAGAAGTATTCTTGCGTCCCTGCGGTAGCAAGCGACCAGAGGTCGAGCGCTCGCTTCGCTGCGATTAAGACATAAGAATATAGAATTATTATTGTATGCACACATTATTTCTTATTTCTTAATTCTTACTCGGCAAAGCCGATACATCTTAATTCTTAACTCTTAATTCTTAATTCTTATTTTTTCATTGCACCCACGATGTCTCCGGCACTCATCTCCTTGGCCTGCTCGCCAATCTTCTGCTGGTAGCGCTGCGGGGTGATGGGCACTATCTTCATCTGGTCGGTAAGCTTGGTAATGCCGTTGGTAACATACTTATCGCCCACCTTCAAGCCGCTTGCCACTATGTAGTTGTTGCCATCGTTCTGCGGGTCAACGGTAATCTCGGTGTAGACCACCTTGTTGCTGTCGCCCAGCACATAGACAAACTTCTTGTTCTGCACCTCGCTCACCACCGACTGTGGTATCTTTATCACTCCCTCGCTGCTGCGTGGCACTATCACGGTGCCGCTGCCGCCGCTCTTGAGCAGACTCTCAGGGTTGGGGAAGTGTGCCTTCAGCTGCACGGCGCCCGTTGCCTGGTCTATCACGCCGCTCATTGCTGCCACATGTCCCTCCAGCGGATAGATGGTGCCGTCGGCCAGCTGCAGCTTTACTGGCGGGAACTGTGCTATGGCAGCATTGACACCGCCTTCCGCCTTGGCCATCGTCAGCATGTCTTTCTCGGTAACGCTGAAGAATACCTCCATCTGACTCACGTCAGACACACGGGTAAGCACGTTGGAAGCACTCACCAGGGCACCCTTCTTAAAGGGCAGGTTGCCCACCACGCCACGGGCGGGGCTCTTCACATAGCAGTAGCTCAGCATCTCGCGGGCCGAGGCCAGTGCTGCCTGTGCCTGGGCCAGCTGTGCCTGTGCACTCTTGTAGGTGTTCTCGGCAGTCTGCAGCTCATATTCGCCAATGACGTGGCTGTCAAAGAGCTGCTTCGAGTTCTCGTATGTCAGTTTGGCGGTGTTTACTGCACTTTGCGCTGTGTTTACAGAAGCCTGAGCCTGACGCACCTGAGCCTGATAGGTGGCGTTGTCCAGCACGAACATCAGCTGTCCGGTCTGAACGGTCTGTCCCTCGGTAACGTTAATCTGGGTAAGGAAGCCCTGTACCTTCGGACGTATCTCCACATCCTGAATACCGTTTATCACGGCAGGGTAAGAGGTCTGCATCTCTGCACCTTGAGCCTTCACCGTGTCAACGGGATACTCATTGTCGCCAAATTCCGGACGCCCGCCGCCACTGCCGCCGCCCATGAACTTGGGCACTATCAGTATGGCCAGGACTACCACAGCAATAATGATTAAAACTAATTTCTTTACCATAATCTAATACTTTTATTTTTAATTGATTTCTGTGTTCTTTGCACACCTAACAGCCATGCCAGGTCTCCATTTTTGGAAAACTATAGCACGGATACAATGGTTTTTAGAGTGCAAAAATACAAAAAAACAGGCTAAGACAAGCCATTACACATTATTTTTTACACTTTATTAGCAGAACGTGTCACTCGCACAGCCGGCTTTTTCACAGATGAGCCTTGGCCCTTTGACAGTTCAACAGTCCACTGCATGGCTCTCGCCTCGTTTTTTTTCAGAAGTCTACAAATGGTTCTGGGCTTCCTGCTAGTCCATACGCGCGCGTGTGAGTAATACTCGGAAAGATGTTGCTACTGATGCTACAGGTGCTACTGGTATCTGATTATCAGCAGGTTACGGTGGTGCATCGTAATGCTACTGGTGCTACTGCTGTTGCTGTTGGTGCTACAGCAGGCCTTTTGCCGAGAGGAGCGGCTTCTCTGGACTATCGGGGAGGGAAAAGGTGTTGCTGACCTAGGTCGGCAACGGAAAAGGGAACGACTTTTGGTAAAAAGAAGCCCCCTTTTGGTAAAAGGAAGCCCCCTTTTGGTAAGAGGAAGCCCCCTTTTGTTAAAAGGAAGTCCCCTTTTGGTAAGAGGAAGGCCCCTTTTTGGTAAAAGGAAGGCCCT
>CAMYZK010000020.1 GCA_947303825.1 uncultured Prevotella sp.
GTGCTATTTCGCCCTTTCAGGGCTTTACCGCAGAACTTGCGGAAGTTGAATTAAAGGAGTTAAAGACATTACTTTGATGGCGACATATAGTTTTGAAAACGTTATTACCTGGCAAAAGGCTCACGACTTTGCCCTGATTGCATACAGGACATGCCAAAAGTTCCCTGTTACAGAACGTTACGGACTATGCGACCAATTTCAAAGGGCAGCAGTATCAATCTCTGCAAAAATTGCCGAAGGTTACAAAAAAATCAGCAAACCAGATAAACTCCGCTTCTTCAACATAGCCCAAGGGAGTTTGGAAGAATGCAGAAACTACATACTTTTAGTAAAAGATTTAGGTTACATATCTACAGAAGAGTTTGAGAATCTTCGTTTTTCTCTTGAAGAGACAAGCAAGTTTTTAAATTTATATTGTAAAGGCATTATCAATAATAATGGAGTAAAAGACTAAGGATAGCAAGGAACGACACAACTATTGTCTTTAACTCCCTTAACTCCTTTAACTCCTAACTGAAGAAAATGGCTGTAAGAAAGAAATACGACAAGAGCGTCATCGGACGCGGACTTGATGACATGGGCATAGGGCGAGGACTCGATGCCCTGATAGATACGAGCGACGTGAAGACTCAGGGGTCTTCGAATCTCAACGAGATTCCCATTGAGCAGATAGAGCCCAACCCCGACCAGCCGAGGCGGGAATTCGACGAGCAGTCCATGCAGGAGCTGGCAGCAAGCATACAGACCATGGGCATCATTGCACCCATCACCCTCAGACAGGTGGCTCCCGACCGCTATCAGATAATTGCCGGCGAACGCCGCTGGAGGGCATCGCAGATGGCCGGTCTGAAGCACATACCGGCATACATTCGCACGGTGGAAGACGAGAACGTGATGGAACTGGCGCTCGTAGAGAACATACAGCGCGAAGACCTGAACGCCATTGAGATAGCATTGGCCTACGAGCACCTGGCCGAGACCACCGGCATGACGCAGGAGAAGATTTCGGAACGCGTGGGAAAGAGTCGCACGGCAGTAACCAACTACATGCGGCTGCTCAAGCTGCCGGCACAGATACAGATGTCGCTCAAAAACCACGAGATAGACATGGGACATGCACGCGCACTGCTCGCCCTCGACTCGCCCTCGCTGCAGCTGAAACTCTTCCGCGACGTACAGAAGAACCAGTACTCGGTGCGTAAGGTGGAGGAGATGGTGCAGATGCTCAAGCAGGGCGAAGACGTGCAGACAGCAAAGAAGAAAATTACCGCCAAGGCACAACTGCCACAGCCAATGGTAGAGGCACGCGAAAAACTGGCAAAGAAGCTGGGGGCAAAAGTGCAGCTGACATACTCTTCAAACGGAAAGGGGAAAATAAGCATCCCCTTTGCCGACGAGACAGAGCTGAATCACATCTTGGAAGAGTTAAGAGTTAGGAGTGAAGAATGACAGGGAAAAACCTGGAATGAGAAATGAGGACTAGCGTTCATTTCATACTTGACAATGCGTTTGGTAGGCTGCTCAGTTTATCATTTATCATTTTTCATCTGTCAGCAAGTCCGGCAAGCGCTCAGACAGAGATACCCGACTCCATAGTGATGGCCATCGACTCGATGTATAACGCCATGCCCGACACGCTGCTGCCACGCGAAGAGACGCTGGGAACACTAGTAGGACAGAAAGTGAAGCGCACGGCACAGAAAGACTGGAGCACATGGAGACCTGACCCGCAAAGGGCTCTCTGGCTGGCACTGGTAATACCTGGCGGAGGCCAGATATACAACAGAAAATACTGGAAACTGCCGTTGGTCTACGGCGGATTCATGGGGTGTATATACGCCATGCGATGGAACAACATGATGTACAAAGACTATGCACAGGCATACCTCGACATCATGGACAACGACCCGGGCACTGCAAGCTACAACAAGTTCCTGCACCTGGGAAAGCAAATCACTCCCGACAACGAGGAACGCTACAAGACCATCTTCAAGAAGCGCAAAGACAGGTTCCGCCGTTACCGCGACCTCAGCTTCTTCGTCATGGTGGGAGTATATGCCATCTCGGTCATCGATGCATACGTTGACGCCGAGCTGTCGGTATTCGACATATCAAAAGACCTGTCGCTAAAGGTAAGACCAGCGGTGATAGGCAACGGGCAGATGGTAAACTCGCTGGCATCGGCTTCGCTGGGAGTGAACTGCTGCCTTGAGTTCTGAAAATAATTACTGTAAAAACAATCATTTATAATAAAAAAGACATGAAATCAAGATTATTGCTATTGTTGGCGTTTGCGCCATTTGCTCTCTGCGCGCAGAACGTGGTGACAGACACTGACGACGAAGACGAGATAGAAGTGCTGGAAGAAGAAGAAGAAGAAGAAGCGAGCAGCGAAGGGTTTGACTTCCCAGAAGCACTGGTAGACAACAACTTGGACAGCCTGATGAACCTCTACATGTCGCGCACTTACCTGTCTACCGACGGGGGCTGCGTGCCGCTGAAGGAGAATCCCACCTTCAGCCGTGAGGTCTACATAGATCGTCTGAGCCGCATGCCGACGGTGATGGAGATGCCCTACAACGACGTGGTGCGCTCGTGCATAGACCTGTATATGGCACGCCTGCGCCGGCAGGTGAGCTACATGCTAGGAGCATCCAACTTCTACATGCCCATCTTCGAACAGGCCCTCGAGACCTATAACCTGCCGCTAGAGCTGAAGTACCTGCCCATCATCGAGTCGGCACTCAACCCCACAGCCACATCGCATGCTGGTGCCTGCGGACTATGGCAGTTTATACTCAGCACAGCCAAGATGTACCACCTCGAGGTGAACTCACTGGTTGACGAGCGGCGCGACCCCGTGAAGTCGAGCTATGCAGCAGCACACTTCCTCAGCGACCTGTATAAGATATACGGTGACTGGAACCTGGTGATAGCTGCCTACAACTGCGGACCGGAGAACGTAAACCGTGCCATACGCCGCAGCGGAGAGCGCGACTACTGGAAGATATACCCCTACCTGCCCAAGGAGACACGTGGATATGTACCTGCATTCATTGCTGCCAACTATGCCATGAACTACTACTGCGAGCACGGCATCTGCCCACTGGCAAGCAAGCTTCCCGCCAAGACCGACACGGTGATGGTCCACCAGAACATCAGCTTCTCTACCATCTCGGCCGTAACAGGACTCAGCATCGACATGATACGCTCGCTCAACTCCGTCTACCGCCGCGACATGGTGCCAGGACTCACCAAGCCGTCGCCACTGAGACTCCCCATGGCAGAGATGTCACGCTTCATAGACAACGAAGACTCTATCTACGCCATGGCAAGCCGTCAGGTGTTCAAACGCTCGGAAGTAGAGATTACCGATGTCGCTCCAATACGCACACAGCCAAGTAGATACGAGAGGTCATCGAAGAACACACGCAGCGGGAAGGCAGCGAAGAACGAAAAGAACTCACGTAGCGGAAAAGCTGGAAAAAACAGCAAAAATGAAAAAGGCGGTAAAGCTGCCAAAGGCAAAGGAGGAAATAAAGGCAAAGGAGGAAAAGGCAAAGGCGGCAACTCGTCGTATGTCACCGTGAAGAAAGGCGACACCCTCTCGGCAATAGCTCGCCGAAGCGGTACCTCGGTGGCCAACCTGAAGAAGATAAACAACCTCAGCAAAGACAACATACGCTCTGGTAAGAAAATACGAGTTAAGTAATACAATACATACATAAGGACAATGAGATAGAGAATGACCGACGACGACATTAGACTCCGGGAAGCTGCCGACGACAAAATGATAAACGAGGCTTACGACAGCCTCATCAACAGCTATCTTCGCACAAAGCATCGCAAGAAGGTTGACATCATAACAAAAGCCTTCAACTTTGCACGGCAGGCACACAAAGGCGTGCGCCGACTGTCGGGCGAACCCTACATCATGCACCCTATCGCCGTGGCACAGATAGTATGCTCGGAAATAGGACTGGGCAGCACCAGCATCTGCTCGGCACTGCTACACGATGTGGTTGAGGACACCGACTACACCGTGGAGGACATAGGAAATATGTTCGGGGCAAAGATAGCACAAATCGTTGACGGACTGACAAAGATAAGCGGAGGAATATTCGGAGAACAAGCCTCGGCTCAGGCAGAAAACTTCAAGAAGCTGCTGCTCACCATGAGCGAGGACATCAGGGTTATTCTCATCAAGATAGCCGACCGACTGCACAACATGCGGACGCTCGACTCGCAGCCGGCCAACAAACAATACAAGATAGCCGGCGAGACACTATACCTCTATGCCCCGCTGGCACACCGCCTGGGACTATACAAGATAAAGACAGAACTCGAAGATCTGAGCTTTAAGTTTGAGCATCCAGAGGAATATGCAACAATACAGCTGCAACTGGATGAAAGCAAGCTGTCGCGCCACGAGTCTTTCGAGCAGTTTACCAAGCCCATAGAGCAGACACTGCAGGCCATGGGGTTGCAGTATGAGATAAGGGAAAGGGTGAAGACCCCCTACTCCATCTGGAACAAGATGCAGAAGAAGCACGTCACCTTCAAGGAAATATACGACATTCTGGCCGTCAGGATAATCTTCAAGCCGGAAAACAAAAACGACGAGATAGACGACTGCTTCAAAATATACACTGCACTGACAAAACTGTACGGACGCCATCCCGACCGTCTGCGCGACTGGGTGACCAAGCCCAAGGCCAACGGCTATCAGGCACTGCACGTCACACTGATGTCGAAGCAGGGACGCTGGATAGAGGTGCAGATACGCTCGGAGCGCATGGACGAGATAGCCGAACAGGGACTGGCTGCACACTGGAAATACAAGGAGGAAAAGAGCGACGACGAGGAAGAGGAAGAGACGAAGAACGCCGAAGAGAGCGAGTACTCGGAAGACGACATGTACGAGTGGCTGCACACTATTAAGGAGATACTCGACGACCCGCAGCCAGACGCCATGGACTTCCTCGATGCCGTCAAGCTGAACCTCTATTCAAGCGAAATCTTCGTCTTTACACCAAAAGGAGAGATAAAGACCATGCCCGCCGAATGCTCGGTGCTAGACTTCGCCTTCTCCATACACACCTTCCTCGGATCGCACTGCATAGGAGCCAAGGTAAACCACAAGCTAGTGCCCCTGAGCCACATGCTGAGTAGCGGAGACCAGGTGGAGGTACTCACGTCCAAGTCGCAGCACGTGCAGCCGTCGTGGATAAACTTTGCCTATACCGCCAAAGCCAAGGCCAAGGTACAAGCCATGCTGCGAAAGGCCAGCCGCGAGGTGCAGAAGGCGGGAGAAGAGATAATGAACGAATGGCTGAAGAAAAACAGCTTCGAGCCAACCATTGCCATTGCCGACCAGTTGACAAAATTCCACGAAGCATCGTGCAGAGAGCAGCTTTACCAGGCTATCGGAGAGAATACCATCGTGCTGGGAGCTGCCGACATTGACGAGCTTAAAGGCAAGAACAAAAAGAAAAACGAGAGAGGAGGAAAATGGCGCAAGTACGTGCCTTTTGTAAAATCAAAGAACGAAGACGCCGAGAGTAACAAACAAGAAGGCAACCTACTCGTCGTGTCGGAGAAATTCAACAAGAAAAAAACCATTTTCCTTACAGAAGACAATATTTCTCAGTACATCTTCACCGAATGCTGCCACCCCATACCCGGCGACGACGTTCTGGGATACATAGACAACCATAACCGCATAGAGATACACAAGAGGGCGTGCACCGTGGCCAACAGGCTGAAAGCCAGCTACGGCAACCGCATACTCGACGTGAAATGGGACATGCACAAGCGACTGTTCTTCGATGCTACCATACGTCTGGGCGGCATAGACCGAAGAGGAATGGTAAACGATGTCACGAGAGTAATATCAAACCAGCTCTCGGTAGACATCCGCAGGCTGGAATTCAACACCAAAGACGGGATATTCGAAGGTACCATAGAGCTTAGGGTGCACGACCGCGAGGACGTACACGAGATAACAGATAAGCTCAAAGAGGTGGACGACCTGAAAGAAATATCACAAATACTATAGCAGGAAAAATAAAACGGCAAAAAGTTTTGACATTTGCAAAAAAAGTTGTAACTTTGCACCCGCTTTCCGGCGAAACCGATGGTGGGAAGATAGGAGAGTTGCCCGCTATGTTGCGTTGGAACGATACAACAATCTAAATATTAAGTACTTACAATGGATTTAATTAAAGTTGCTGAGGAAGCATTTGCAACCAGCAATCGCGCCAAGGCTCAGGAAGCCGGCAAGAAGTTCGAGGAGTTCGCTCCTGGTGACACCATTACTGTTGGTTACAAAATTATCGAGGGTTCAAAGGAGCGTATCCAGCTCTATCGCGGTGTGGTCATCAAGATTTGCGGCCACGGCGAGAAGAAGCGTTTCACCGTTCGCAAGATGTCGGGCACCGTGGGTGTAGAGCGTATCTTCCCACTGGAGTCACCCAACATCGACAGTATCGAGGTGAACAAGCATGGCAAGGTGCGCCGCGCCAAGCTTTACTACCTGCGCAAGCTCACAGGTAAGGCTGCACGCATCAAGGAAAAGCGCATTGCCATCAAGAAGCAGGACTAACCATTCCCTTCAGAAAGAAACGGCACTTCTGCCCCACACGGGGTGGAAGTGTCTGTTTTTTAGCATAGAAGAAACTAGCATTCAAAAGCACAGCAAGTCTGCTTACATGCCAAAAAAAATCCGTACAATATAGTGGCTTTTCAAATTAATTGTGTAAATTTGCAACGAAATAGCAATTAATATACTAACTGAAACACCATAAAGATATATGTACGACAACGAACATGGGCTCTACATAGCCCACTGCTCCGAGGGAGCACTTAGCATCATTGGCAAGATGGCCAACCGTCACGGACTCATTGCCGGAGCCACTGGCACGGGCAAGACCGTCACCCTGCAGGTCATGGCAGAGTCGTTCTGCCAGGCTGGAGTGCCCTGCTTCATGGCCGACATGAAGGGCGACCTCTCCGGCATCTCACAAGTGGGAAAGATGAGCGGTTTCATTGAGAAACGCATCAAAGAGTGGGAATGGACAGACATACCTACATTCCAGGCATGCCCGGTGCGTTTCTTCGATGTCTTTGGCGAGCAGGGCCACCCCATGCGAGCCACCGTGAGCCAAATGGGCCCCCAGCTGCTGAGCCGTCTGCTGCAGCTCAACGAGACACAGGAGGGTGTGCTGAACATCACCTTCCGCATAGCCGATGAGCGGGGGCTGATGATTCTCGACCTGAAAGACCTGCGCTCCATGCTAGACTATGTGTCGAAGCACGCCAAGGAGTACACCACTAAGTACGGCAACATCTCTACCGCCAGCGTGGGAGCCATACAGCGCGCACTGCTACAGCTGGAGGCACAGGGAGCCGAACATTTCTTCGGAGAGCCGGCGACCGACATCTTCGACCTGATGCAGAGCGAGGGAGGCAAGGGCGTGATGAACGTGCTCGCTGCCGACAAGCTGATGATGCAGCCCAAGCTGTACTCCACCTTCCTGCTGTGGCTGCTCTCGGAGCTGTACAGCAAGTTGCCCGAAGTGGGCGACCTGCCGCTGCCCAAGCTCGTCTTCTTCTTCGACGAGGCTCACATGCTCTTCGAGGGAACCAGCAAGGCACTGCTCGACAAGATAGAACAGGTGATACGCCTCATTCGCTCGAAGGGCGTGGGCGTATACTTCATCACCCAGAGCCCTTCAGACATTCCAGAGAACATCTTGGGACAGCTGGGCAACCGCGTGCAGCATGCCCTGCGCGCCTATACGCCAAAAGACCAGAAGGCTGTGAAGACCGCTGCCGACACCTTCCGTGCCAACCCCGCCTTCAAGACCGATGAGGCCATCATGCAGCTGGAGACTGGAGAGGCCCTGGTGAGCTTCCTCGACGAGAAGGGTGCACCATCAATGGTGCAGAGGGCCAAGGTGCTCTTCCCCCTAAGCCAGATAGGAGCCATCACCGAAGGACAGCGGCTGGACATCATAAAGCAGAGCCGCATCTATGGCAAGTATGACACCATGGTAGACCGTGAGAGTGCCTACGAGATACTGATGCGTGAGAGCGAGGAGGCAGCTGCGGCACAGCAACAGGAGGAGCAGGCCAAGGCCGAACAGAAGCAGGCCGACAAGGAGGCTAAGGAAGAGAAGAAGAAGCCGGGATTCTTTAGCAAGGTGCTGAAAGCCATCATCACAGCCATCACCTCTACCTTTGCCGCCATACTGGGAACCTTCATCAGCAACAAGGTGACGGGCAAGAAGACCAAGAGCCGCACCAGCACCACCCAACGAGTGGTAAAGAACGCCACCTCGGCTGCCACCCGCACCGTGACACGCGAGATAACGCGCGACATACTGGGCAACCTGAAGTAGTGACAGGCACAATAGAACAAACCAATAATCAAAGACCTGGCTTCGCTAGGGAAGCCAGGCCTTTTGATTATTTGACCTATAGGTCAGATCTTTAGCGGACAATCATCTTCTTACCATTCAAGATGTAGAGGCCCTTGTTCAGCTGGTTCACACGCTGTCCGTTGATGTTGTAGATAGCCTCGCTGTTCTGCTGTTTCTCTACGCTAGTGATGCCGGTAGTAGCGTCGAACAGAATGGCTGTACTCACACTTACACCTGTGTTGCTAATCTTTGAGGCATCGACATAGGCATTGTTAGCTTCTACGGCAACATCAGAGTCAACCTTATATAGTTTGTTGTCGCTCAATACCCAGAAGTTGCTTCCTTGCGGTGCAGCCATGTCATCAAACGTACCAATGAGACCGTTGTCTTCGCCAGGGGCAGCAGCATCAAACTTCTCAAGATCGGCACGGAAGAAGTTTACGTTGAGAACAGCTTTTTCGTTGTTCTGTCCGTTCTCATCGGCCGACATGTAGAAGTAAGGCTTTCCAGCTTCTAGCAGTCCGGCAACCTTGGCCAGGCCAATGCCATTGGCATCCATGCTAGCAATGCTATAAACCTCGGCACCGGCACAAGAAGCTACGTATGGCAGACATATTGTGCCAAACTTGCCAGTCTCAGTATACTCACGCTTAACATCGCCGTCTTTATAACCTCCACTAATCTTGGTGTTGTTGTAATCTGTGAGATAGATGTTGGCAATCTTTATCGTACCACTAATGCTGAGAGACTGAATTTTGGAGATGTCCATAAGCTTGTTGACCCTGAGGTAATCAATGCTGATGCGAATGGCATTCTGATTGTTCCAACGGTCTAGCCACATGTTACCACCTGTTTCTGCTACAGATCCGGAGTAATCCTCACCCTTGACAGTTTTGCCATTAGCATCGGTAATAGCAATCTCATGGCTGGCATCTGCAGCAGTGCTGACAGTTGTAATCATAATATAATCCCAGTCGGCAATGCTAACAGGAGTATCAAAAGTCCAGGTGCCATTTGTCAGCACACCAGTCTCGGCATCGTAGCCTTCAGCCTTAGAAAGAGCGAAGATTTCATCGTTGGCTTCATTGTCAACTTTCTCTATGTCTACGATGGTGGAATTTTCAAACACAATGCTCTCGTAAAGCTTCAGGTAGCATGGCTCGTCTTGTGAACCGTTTACCTTCAAGTATTTGTTCAGAGAGCAGTTCTTAAAAGAGAATCCGTTTCCGGCAGAATAGGCAAGCTTCCATATACCCTGGTACTGAGTATCTGTGCCATATCCTTTTCCTTTGTCTGGTTGAGCACTTCCAGAGAAGATGGATCCCCAGTTAGTGAAATTGACGCAGTTTCCAAGGTTCCATGGAGCCGGGAAAGCTGTTCCATCTTCATTGATGATGTTTATAGCGTAAATGTCATTGTCAACAGTACCGTCATTATCCAAGTCCAGACCCTCTATCTTCGTTAACGTGTAGTAGAAATAGGAGTCACTAGGAACAGAGGCCAAAGCGGCGCTTTTTGCGTCTTGATTACTAGAGAAATACAAAACATTTGCGCCGTCTGTAATGACGAATTTGTTTCCACCAGTCAGATAGTCGATAGAGGTAATCTCATTTCCAAAATGGTCGGCCACCAAAACAGTTGTTGCATCAACTCTTTCCACTCCGGCTGTCAGCAATGCCAGTGTAGTCATTAGTTTGGTAATTTTTTTCATCTTTTGTTGGTTTAATTAATAATTAGGAAAATGAAAAGATGTGCAAAATTACCACATTTATAATAAATATATGTGCAAGTTAGTAACACCGTCTTTGTCTGACGTTACATAGCCATCTGTCTTTAACTATAATGATAGATAATGAGACAAGACAGGGGGGCTTTATGGATTACTCCCTCAACAGTTCGCGTGCAAACTCTATGAGTGTGTCGTGGCCGCTGGCTACGTCGCTGTCGGCAAGGGCAACACGGTAGTGCGGCTCTATGCCAAACTCTGTAGATTGCTTCTGTGCATCGTAGGTAGGCACAGCCGAGAAGCGGACGCTCCACCCATTGGGCAGCGACGAGCTGAACGGCATGCCAGCTCCACCGCCAGTGCGGTCGCCCACTATCTTCACCATAGGCAGAGCCTTCATATACATGACAAACTCGTTGGCAGCCGAGAAGACATGCCTGTTGGTGAGCACCACCACTGGCTTGTGCCAACGGATGTTGGCCGATGGCTCCAAGTAGTGCGGCTCCATGGCCGAGAAATCAGAGTGTCCAGAACCTGTCTTATGCTGGGTATACCCGACGAGTGTCTTCTCCTGGCAGAAGAGTGCTGCCAGCATGTCGGCGTTGGTAATGTTACCCCCACCGTTCTCCCTTATGTCGATAATCATTCCCTGGCAGGGCATGAGGTGGAAGAGCACCTCGTCAATGTTTCCCTCTCCAATGGCAGAGGTAAAACTCTCGTAGCGCACGTAGCCTATGTTGTCATCGAGAATCCTGTACTTCAGCCCCGACGCTATTTTGTAGTCGGTGCCCATATAGCGGCGCAGCAGCGAGTCGCTGCAGTTGGCTGGATAGGCCTCGTACCACGACCAGTAGCGTCCCAGGTCGTGAGCGGCAGTGAGATTGACATGACCGTCACGCAACTCAGCCAGCATGTTGGTGAGCACCTCGAAGAGCTGTGTGTCGCTCATGTTGCTGTCTACGTGCTTACTATATTTCTGGTAGACGGCATTCCAGTCGAGTCCTATCTCCTGCTGTTTGTAGTCCAGGAAACAGTAGCGCTCGTCTATTATCTTCCATAGTGCCTCGAAATTGCCCTGTGGTGTGTCAGCCATCTGTTCCTCGTCAACGCACGAGCAGAAGAGGCCGGCACATCCACCTCCTGCAAAAGGAAAAAGTAAATATGTAACAAATGCTAACAACAACGAATACTGTTTCTTCATCATGGGGAGATAGGGGTTGTGGATTATTTTTCCTGCTGTTAATATTTATTATGCTAAAAGCAGTCTCTATTTGTTTTTTTTTTTGTAAGTTTGCAGTCTGAAATAAAAAGATACGACTATGGCACTGAATATGAACAAGAACTTGAAGCTGTACTACTCTATAAAGGAGGTTGCCAAGATGTTCGACCTCAACGAGAGCACCCTGCGCTACTGGGAGACGGAGTTTCCGTATCTAAAGCCCAAGACTGCCGGTTCAAACAAGGTGCGCCAATATTCCGATAAGGACATTGAGCAAATTCGTCTCATTCACAATCTTGTAAAGGTCAGGGGCTTCAAGCTTGCCGCTGCAAGAAAGATTATCAATGCCAACCGTGACGGCAGCAACCGCAAGGCCGAGGTGATAAGCCGCCTCACCGATGTATGCGCTGAGCTGCAGCTGCTGAAGCGTCAGCTCGACAGCCTTCAGTAGCCTGTTTTCCAGAAAGTCGAACCCTGGAACACGTTGTCGGGAGTAACCTCCTTTGCCTCTTTCTTTGTTAGCTGACGGCTCCATGGAGCACGCTGCCCGGTAGCAGCACCGTCACCACTGTTCTCGTACTCATAGTATCGGGCTGTCTGCTCGCGTTCCTTCTGCCAGTGGTGCCATCCCTCCGGCCGAATCTGGGCCGGCAGCCGGCAGTGCATGAACAGGGTGTAGCCGTAGTCGCGCCACGGACGGCCGAGGAACATCTTGTCGCACCCGGTGCCGCAGCTTACCGTACAGTTATTGAAGATGTAGCCATACTTCTGCTCCTTAGGAGTGGAGGCCGCTGTGATGTATGAATTGATCTTACAGAAGATGTCGCAGTGTTCAAACCATGCCGTTGAAGGGCCGAAGATGAAGTCGGTAGTTCCCTCAATGTAACAGTCTCTGAAGAACAGCCTTGTGGCCGGCATGCCGGTGTAGACGGTATCCTGGTTGCCCAGCAGACGGCAGTTGACAAACAGCAGGCGGTCTCCTTCGGTGTGCAGGGCAACGGCCTGTCCCATGCGTGGGGCATTGTTCTCTATGGTGATGTTCTTGAAGGTGATGTCGTTGGCCTCCACCTTCACCGTATAGGAACGGAAGGTGCCCAGTGTGGGGTATGCCATACCTGGCGTAGGTATGTTGGCATGGTCGTCGTAGGTGATGACGGTGGCATCGCGGTCTTCCCCACAAATCTCAATATTCTGCAGCCACTGCGGAACGATGATCTTTTCCTTGTAGGTGCCCCGCTTCACGTAGATAACCTTATGGTAGTCCATGAAAGCACGGCACACCTCGATAGCCTCTTGTATGGTGCGAAACTCCCCCGTGCCGTCGCGTGCCACGACTATCGTGTCGGGATTGTCATACTTGCCCGCAGCCTGTACTGTTGCAGTGGGCAGGATGCTTGCAATGGCTGCCATCAAGGCACCAAGTGCCCATGCAGCGGTTTGTCTTCGCAAATCAGTCATTTTAGTATGTCTATAGTTACTCGCAGAGCTTACTTTTCTGTGTTTTCCCCATCAAGTCGTAGTAGTGCTGCCAGGCAGCCAGCGAATATAGCGGAATACGCTGTCCCAGCACCTCGGTTTCTGTATCTATGTCATCGGGCTTAAGGGGGCACTCATAAGGCACACCATTGCTCACTATCACATATCCGGCAATGAGGTCAACGTCGGTCTCTCCCACAACGAACTGATGGAAATGGCGGCTCCTGAAACATGGATGGGGCACGAAGGGCAGCTCACGTCCCATGCAGGCAAGCAATTCCCGTGCTTTGTCTATGTCATGCTCGCTAACAAACACGTCAATGTCGTGGAACCTGTCAACACGCCCCCTGAGAAACAGCATCAGCGATGCCCCTATGGCCCATGTCAGCTGGTGGGCGTTGAAAACCGAGGCGATGTCGGCCAGCGTCTTCAGCTTATCGGCAGTGAAGGTTTCTGTCTGCGTCTTCAGGTTGTCGGCAGTGGTGGTCATATACAGGAAAGGAAGCAGAAAGGGGGCTACAGGCTGTAGCTCCTGTGGCCCCGTGAGACATTATTTCAGCAGGTTCATCGTGTCGGTAGCAATCATCAGCTCCTCGTCGGTGGGGATGACGACAACTTTCACCTTCGAGTCATCGGCCGAGATAACGGCCTCCTCTCCACGCACATTGTTGCGCTCGTCGTCGAACTTCACACCAAGGAACTCCATGTTCTTGCACACCTCAGAGCGCATGGCCACCTGGTTCTCGCCCACTCCGGCGGTGAAGACAATGACATCGAGGCCACCCATGGCAGCTGCGTAGGCACCAATATACTTCTTTATGCGGTAGAAGTACATGTCCTGAGCCAGCTTGGCACGTGCGTCACCGCTCTTGGCAGCGTTCTCCACGTCGCGCATGTCACTGGAGCCGCCCGTCAGACCGGCCACGCCGCTCTTCTTGTTCAGCAGATTGCTCATACCGTCGGCATCGAGACCCAGCTTCTTCTCTATGAAGGTGATAGCACCGCCGTCGATGTCGCCGGCACGGGTACCCATCATCAAGCCTTCGAGGGGGGTGAGACCCATCGAGGTGTCTATGCACTTCCCGTCGACGACAGCAGCTATCGAGCCTCCGTTACCCACGTGACAGGTCACCATCTTGGTGCCCTCGGCAGGAATGCCCAGGAACTCACAGGCACGTGCCGACACATAGCGGTGGCTGGTGCCGTGGAAGCCGTAGCGACGAATGCCGTACTTCTCGTACAGCTCGTAGGGGATGGCATACATGAATGCCTTCGGTGGCATGGTCTGATGGAAGGCGGTATCGAAGACACCCACCTGTGGAAGACCGGGCATCAGCTCCTTCACGGCGTTCACACCCTTCAGGTTGGCTGGGTTATGAAGGGGAGCCAGGTCAGAGCACTTCTCAAACTCCTTCAGCACCTCATCGGTCAGGACAACGCTCTTGTTGAACTTCTCACCGCCGTGCACCATGCGGTGACCCACGGCATCAATCTCGTCAAGGCTCTTGATGACTCCTATCTCTGGGTCGGTGAGCAGGGAGAAGATAAACTTCACACCCTCGGTATGCTCGGGGATGTCGTGCATTATCTGGCGTCTCTCCCCATTGGCCAGCTTCACCTTCACGAAGGCACCGTCGAGGCCTACGCGCTCGGCACCACCACTGGTCATAACGGACTTGTCATCCATGTTGTAAAGTGCATATTTAATAGAACTGCTGCCACAGTTAAGAACTAAAATTTTCATCTTTTCTAAGTGAAGAGTGAAGAGTGAAGAGTGAAGAATTTGCTACCGCAATTCTTGGCTTTCCACTCTTCACTCAGTTAATTATTTGATTGGTTATTCTTTTTAATTGTTTTTATTGATGAGACCAACAATGCAATGACCTCACTTAAGTCACCTGCCATGCTTTCAAATCCTTCCGTCGAAAGGTATCCTGTGTCATGTAGCAGGTTGAGCCAGTTCATAGTCTCATTAGCCTCTTTAAGAGCAATGTGAAGTTTGAAAGCGAAGTCAGAAGAACTCTGTGCGAATTCCGACTCATGAACATTTGCAGAGATGGAGGTTCCAGAACGTAAGACCTGCTTATAGACGGACTGTAGTTTCCAGTCATTATCAGTGAAATGAAGGAACATTATCACTATACTTATGGCAAAGTTGTAACTTTTGATGTGTAATGGTCCTCCTTCTCTATTATAGTGTATCATAACGCGGTAGCAAATTCTTCACTCTTCACTTTTCACTCTTCACTTTTTGGCGTCCATGGCCTGGCAAGCGGTGATGGCTACCAAGTAATAGATGTCGTCGACGGAGCAGCCACGGCTGAGGTCGTTCACGGGACGGGCGATGCCCTGCAGTATTGGTCCTACGGCGGTGGCACCGGCCAGGCGCTGCACCAGTTTGTAGGCAATGTTTCCCACTTCGAGGCAGGGGAAGACAAGGACATTGGCGTTGCCGGCAATCTCTGAGCCGGGGGCCTTCTTCTTACCTACAGCAGGCACGAGGGCGGCATCAGCCTGAAGCTCGCCGTCAATCTTCAGCGTGGGGTCGAGCTCCTTGGCCAAACGAGTAGCCTCTACCACCTTGTCTACCACCTCATGCGAGGCGCTGCCTTTCGTAGAGAACGAGAGCATGGCCACACGCGGGTCGGCGAAGCCGGCCACACTCTTTGCTGTCTGCGCGGTGCAGACGGCAATCTGCGAGAGCTGGTTGGCATCGGGCATGGGGGTCACGGCAACGTCGCCAACAACGAGGACACCGTTCTCGCCGTATTCGGGCTTGTCGGTAATCATCAGCATGGCACCGCTCACACAGGTGATACCAGGAGCACACTTGATAATCTGCAGAGCAGGGCGCAGCGTCTCGCCTGTCGTCGACAGAGCACCGGAAATCTGACCGTCGGCACCCTCGGTCTTGATAATCATACAGCCTAAGTACAGGGGATTCTTAATCAGTTTACGGGCCTCCTCGATGGTCATACCCTTCGACTTGCGAATCTCGGCCAGTTTCTCGGCCAGTTCCTCGCTCTTGTCATAGTTCTCTGGATCGATGAGGGTT
>CAMYZK010000021.1 GCA_947303825.1 uncultured Prevotella sp.
AGCCGGATGACGTTAGCCTTGTCGTGCTCAATGTTGAAGTACTTCAGTTGGAAGTCGCCAGCCACCGTGTCGCACGAGTACCACGCACGGCTGTAGTCGTTGGCGTTCATCGTCAGGCGTCCACGCGTGAACTTCAGGTCACCGTCGGGCGCAAACAGCCGGCGCATCACCTCCTCCTGCTCCTCGGGTTTCAGCAGCTCCAGCGCATCGAGGTCCAGCTCGTTGAAGCACGTGCCCCACGCCCTGAACACATGTCCCTGTTCCTGGCCCGTGATGGTTAATACCGGCTCTGCGGCAGCCTTGCCACTGAGTTTCTGACTACTCTGTTGCCACTCATGCCCCTCGGTGGTGGTGTAGTGGGTGTACGTTTGGCCATTGACAATTGATGATTGAGCATTGACCATTACGGCCAATCCTATGACACAGATGATTCTTTTCATATTGTTTTTAGCTATTTTTTGTTTCCAATAGTTTTCCAGTCGCAGTGCTTCCTCCTCTGGTATAATCATAGGTAATCGCGCGCGAGTGAGCTAGGTTTTTTGTGAGTTTTATTATAGAAACGTTGAAATGTTGATATTAGTGTGTGTGTGTGTTCTGTATAATGAAAATTTGTGTTTTAGAAAAATAGGAAAGAATAACCCGAATTGTTTGGCGGTTATCGGATTTATTTGTATTTTTGCATCCGATACCAGATGTTATTAACTCACAAACTCAATAACTCACAAGCTCACAAACTTAAAACTAAATATTATGATTAGTAATATTTTCTCTACGGGCAGACAGCGCAGCGTGATGCTTGTGCTGCTGCTTTTCCTGGCTGTGGCCGCTTTTGCCGTGCCTGCAAAGCCAGGTCTCTCACGTCTCTTAACGCTCACCGACGGTACTACCGTTCGCGCCACCCTTGTCGGCGACGAGTATGCGCACTACTGGCTCGGTAGCGATGGAAAGAGCTACCAGATGGTGGCCGGCACCAACACCTATAAGGAGGTGAGCCGACAGGCCATCATCAAGCATGCCAGGCAGCGCCGTACACAGTCCAACATGCGCCGCTCGCGACGTCTGGCTCCACAGCGAGTGGGCGAGACGGGGGCTATGATAGGTCAGAAGAAGGGACTCATCATACTGGTCAACTTTGCCAACGCATCGTTTAAGGAGGCCAACGACAACGCCCTCTATCAGCGCATTGCCAACGAGAAGAACTTCTCCTACGGCAAGTTCAAAGGCTCCGTGCACGACTACTTCCTTGCGCAGAGCGACGGGCTCTTCGACCTTACCTTCGACGTTGTGGGGCCCGTCACCGTGAGCGAAAACTATTCGCACTACGGAAGGAACGATTCACAAGGCAACGACCAGCACCCGGCAGAGATGATTATCGAAGCCCTTGCGCTGGCCGACCCCGAAGTGAACTTTGCCGACTACGACTGGGATGGCGACGGCACCGTAGAGCAGGTCTTTGTGGTCTATGCCGGCAAGGGCGAGGCCGACGGTGGCTCTGTTACCACCATCTGGCCCCATGAGTTCACCCTGACAGAGGCTTTTGACTATGGCGACGGCACCGGGCCGCAGACCCTCGATGGCGTGACCATCGACACCTACGCCTGCGGTAGCGAGCTAGGCGGAGGGGGAAGCATTGCCGGCATTGGCACTATATGCCATGAGTTCAGCCACTGCCTGGGCTACCCTGACTTCTACGACACCGACTACAGCGGCGGACAGGGCATGTTTGAGTGGGACCTGATGGACACTGGCTCGTATAACGGCGACGGCTACCGCCCCGCAGGCTACACATCCTACGAGCGGTGGGTGGCCGGATGGCGCACTCCCGAAGAACTCACCACCTCCATGCGGGTGAGCAACATGCCAGCACTGGTTAGCAAGAACGCACCCAGCTACGTTATCTACAACCCCGGCAACCATAACGAGTACTTCCTGCTGGAGAACCGACAGCAGACTGGGTGGGACAGCGACATCCCCGGCTCAGGACTGCTCATACTGCATGTGGACTACAGCTCGGAGGCATGGGCCGAAAATACTCCCAACGATGACCCGTCGCACCAGCGCATGACATGGGTTGCAGCCGACAACGAGTATCAGTACACTCTCTATATGGGCACGAAATACTTCACCACCGAAGGTGCCGCCAACGACCCTTACCCATACAGAACGAACAACTCGTTCAGCAAGACGTCAACTCCTGCTGCAAAGCTCTACAACAAGAACGCCGATGGCACCTATTACCTCGACTGTTCTCTAGAGAACATCACTCGCAACAGCGACGGCACCATCTCGTTCAGCTTCGTAGGCATCAGCAACGTCGCCACTCCTACGTTCTCGCCGAAGGCCGGACGATATGACGATGCACAGACGGTGACCATCAGCTGCGCCACAGAGGGGGCGACAATCTACTACACCCTCGACGGAACGAAGCCTGGCACGTCGTCCGACGTATATAGCGCTCCGCTTACCATCAGCCAGACAACCACCGTGAAGGCTGTCGCCGTGAAAGACGACGAGCCGAGTGCCGTGGCCACGGCAAGGTACTCCATAGGCCCCAGTACTAGCGACCCCACCACCACAAAGTTCAAGCGTGTTGCCTCTACCGACGAGCTGGAGCCCGGCATGCGCTATATCATTGCCTGCGGAAGCAAGGGCATGGCCGCCGGCGCATTGAATAACACATACCTTAATAAGGAAGAGGTCACTATCAGCAACGATGTGGCAACCATCACTGGCGACGTGGCAGTGTTCATCCTTGAGCAGGCCGGCGATGGCTGGACGTTCCTCAATGAGAGCACCAATGAGTATCTGTATGCTACCGACAAGAAGAAGGTGGCCTACAGCTCTTCCGAGAACGCATGGACGCTTGCCGACGGCAACGAGGGCGTCATCATGACATACGGAGGCTACGGCACAATGCTCTACAACGTGATCAGCCCCCGCTTCACCACCTATACCAGCAACCCTTCTGCCACAATGATACAGGCCAACCTGTACATGGAGTACAGCGACGGAGGCACCACCCCCATTGAGAAGGAAGACGTCACGATGACGTTCACTCCTGCTACGGCATCGGCCACCCTTGGCAAGCCCTTCACTGAGCCAGTGCTGACCACCAGTCCCGAAGGCCTTGCCGTGACCTATAGCAGCAGTGCACCCGCCATCGCCACTGTTGATGCCACCACCGGCAAGGTGACGCTCGTGGCTGCCGGCACCACCACCATCAAGGCCACCTTCGAGGGCAACGACAGCTATAACGGCGGCTCGGCCTCCTACAAGCTTACGGTCTCTGAGGCATCTACCGGCGGCGACCCGACAGATGATTTTGTACTTGTCACTTCCGTCGAGGAGTTTGTAGAAGGCGACTACCTCATTGTTTACGACAATGGCGCCATGAACACCACGGTAGAGAAGAACCGCCTGCAATACTCTGAGGTGACTCCCGAAGGCGATGTCATCACCACCACCGATGCTGCCATCATCTGGCATATTGCACCCAGCGGCAGCTACTACACCATCTATAATGCTGGCCTGAGCAAATATGCAGCAAGCAACGGCACCAAGAACCAGGCTCAGCTGCTCGACGACGGTCGCGACGACAATGCGCTGTGGACAGTGACCCCCGGCGAGACCTTTGAGTTTGTAAACAAGGGCAACGCCGACAAGGGTGTCAATGCCAACCTGCGTCGTAACGGCACTTACGGCTTTGCCTGCTACTCCACCTCTACGGGAGGGGCTCTGAGCCTCTACAAGCGCAGCGACGGCTCGGTGACACCTGTCGTCACTGTTGCGGCTCCCGTCATCAGCGGTACCACGCCTTTCGACTACAGCACATCGGTGACCATCAGCTGTGCCACAGAGGGGGCAACAGTCTACTACACCCTCGACGGCACCACCCCTACCGCCGAGAGCTCGCTCTACGAGGCACCCTTCATGCTTGCCGAGACGGCCACCGTCAGTGCCATAGCCATCAAAGACGGCGTGAGCAGCACGGTGACCACCAAGGAGTTTGTACGTAATGAGATCCAGGCCGTAGCCTACTACCAGCAGGCCGACGGCAAGAGCGGCTCGGCCCTGAAGACAGCGTTGAGCAGCATCATCTATAACCGCACCGAGAAGAGCTACGACTATCTGTGGACGGCATTTAAGACCACCGACGTGCGCAGCGACGGCAAGATATGGGACATCTACTCCAACATCACCAACTTCGTTCCCCAGACCAAAGGCTCCAACTACAGTAAGGAGGGCGACTGCTACAACCGCGAGCATGCCTTCCCGCAGAGCTGGTTTGGCAGCGGTGCTCCTATGAAGACCGACCTGCACCATGTGTTCCCCACCGACGGATATGTCAACGGACGACGCTCAAACAATCCTTACGGCGAGACCAACGGCGAGGCGTATAAGTCGGCCAACGACTTCAGCAAGCTCGGTGCCTGCACCTATCCTGGCTACATGGGCAAGGTGTTCGAACCCAACGACGACTACAAGGGCGACGTGGCCCGTGCCATCTTCTACATGGTGACCTGCTACGAGGAGCAGCTGCCCGACTGGTACTCCAGCTACACCGAGTCGCACCCCGTGCTCGACGGCACCAGCTATCCCGCCCTCACACAGTGGCAGCTCAACATGCTCATGGAGTGGGCCAAGGCCGACCCCGTCAGCGAGAAGGAGATAAACCGCAACAACGCCATTTATGACATACAGCACAACCGCAACCCCTTCGTAGACTATCCCGGACTGGAGGAGTACATCTGGGGCAGCATGACCACCACCCTGTTCAGCTACGACAACTACCAGGAGCCTACGAGCATGCAGGCTGTCACCATGACGTTTACACCGGCTTCTGTCTCCCTGGTCCTCGGTGAGGAGTTCACCGCTCCCACGCTCACCACCCGTCCGGCCGACCTGCCTGTCACCTACAGCAGCAGCGATCCCGCCGTGGCTACCATAGATGAGGCCACTGGCGAGGTGACCATCCTTGCTGTTGGCAAGACCATCATCACGGCCACCTTCGAGGGCAACGAGAGCCACCTCGGCGGCTCGGCATCCTACACCCTGATAGTAAGGGAGCAGTCCTCGGGCGATGAGGAGACATTGCTCTACGAAGGCGTCACAGGATATTCGTCTGCCGACGACAGCAACGCCGTGCTGACGGCAGAGAGCACCGCCCTCGACTTCAACAGATGGGCTTCGATAGACAAGGTGTATGCTGGAGGAACGGGCAACGCCTATAGCAACGGCGGATGCCTGAAGCTTGGCTCAAGCAAGGCGGCGGGTGCCATCTCTACAGAGCCCATAGAGCTGTTCGACAGCGGCATCCTGACCTTCTATCTCAAGCAGTATTGCAACGACGGCGGTAAGCTGAACGTCACGGTAGAGGGAGCTTCGGCCGATGCTACAGAGTTCACCCCCACCGGCGAATGGACGCTATGCACCGTGAACATCAGCAATGCCACGGGCGAGGTGGTCATCACCCTGGAGACGAGCAGCAAGCGTGCATACGTCGATGAGATCATGCTGGTAAGCAGCGAAGACTCTCCCACCACGGGAATTACCACACCCGGCGTGACAGGCAGAGCCGACACATGGTATCGTCTCGACGGGGACAGGAAGCCCACCGCGAAGGGACTGTACATCTACCAGGGCCGCCTATTCGTGATAAAGTGACGGAACTTTAATAGAATAATAGTCCACCGCAATTCAACTTCCGCATGAAGGGAGTGAAAGGGGGCACTCCCTTCATGCGGAGCTTGTGTAACTCATAATTCGTAATTCATAATTAATTACATGAAGTCACTCCTTACTAGGCGTACCATACGCCGCTACAGTAACCGCCCGGTAGACGAAGAACTGCTCTCTCGCCTGCTGGAAGAGGCTGCCCGTACACAGACCATGGGCAACCTGCAGCTATACAGCGTGGTAGTCACACGCTCGCAAGAGATAAAGAAGCGGCTGGCACCCGCTCACTTCAATCAGCCCATGGTGACACAGGCACCTGTGGTTATCACCGTCTGTGCCGACTTTAATCGCACCAGCCAGTGGGCCCGATGCAGGCAGGCCGAACCGGGTTACAATAACTTCCTCTCGTTTGTCAATGCTGCCACCGATGCGTTGCTCTACACACAGACCCTCTGTTGTCTCATGGACGAGGAAGGGCTGGGCTACTGCTACCTTGGCACCACCGTCTACCAGCCGCAGACCATCATAGATGTCTTGCAGCTGCCTCCACTCACCATGCCCGTGGCTACACTCACAGTAGGCTGGCCTGACGAGGAGCCTGCAATGTCCGACCGTCTGGCACCTTCAGCCTTTGTGCATCAGAACACTTACCATGACTATACCCCCGCAGATATAGACCGGCATTATACATATAAGGAGAGCTTGGAGGAGAACCGGCATTTTGTAGAAATAAACCATAAGCAGACGCTGGCACAGGTGTTCACCGATATCCGTTACACTCAGAAAGATAATGAGGCTATGAGCCAGGGGCTGCTCGACACCCTGCGCCGTCAAGGATTCTTGGAATAGGTTGTCTATCAGATTTCAACAGGTTTGCGACTATTGTAAGGCTGTCTTTTTTCTGTTGTGCAGGCTAATTCGTCGAAAAGAATACGGCTTTTGGTCGAAAAGTGCATTGCTATGAATAAGCTATATGTTAACTTTGCCGTCGAATTAGAAACAAAACACAAAAAGGAATATGAAACAGATTAGACTATTATTAACAACAATGCTGCTTACAGCCTCGGCAGCAATGACGGCCCAGACCACCACTGTAAAGGGTGTGCTGGTAGACAAGAACCTGGGCGACGGCGAGCCGTTTGCCACAGTACGCATTTTCAAGGCAGGCACAAAGGACAAGCCTGTGGCAATGTTTCTTACAAAAGTGGACGGACAGTTCCAGCAAGACGTGAAGGGTAAGGGCAAGTACGACATTGTGTTCAGCAGTGTGGGCAAGGACGACCTCAAACAGGCCATAGAGCTGGGTAACGGCAGCACGCTAGACCTCGACACATTATATATTAAGACTAGTGAGAACATGCTTGGCGGAGTGGAGATTGTGGCACAGAAGCCTCTGGTGAAGATGGAGGTTGACAAGATGAGCTACAATGTGGCCGAAGACGATGATGCCAAGGCTTCAACAGTGCTCGACATGCTGCGCAAGGTGCCAATGGTAACTGTTGACGGTCAGGACAACATAACCGTGAACGGCAGTTCGTCGTTTAAGGTATACGTTGACGGTAAGCCCAACGTGATGTTCTCATCTAATCCGTCGGTAATTTTCAAGAGCATGCCTGCTACGGCAGTTAAGAACATAGAAGTGGTGACAAACCCCGGTGCGAAGTATGATGCAGAGGGTGCCTCCGGTGTTCTCAACATTGTGCTTAACAAGCAGGCTGCCGGAGGTGCTGCCAGCATGGACGGCTACAACGGAACACTCCGTGCTGCCGCTGGAACCAATGGCTGGGGGGGCGGTGCCTTCCTCAGTGGGCAGCAAGGCAAACTGAGCTATAGTGCCAATGCTCTGTACCAGAAGATGTCGCCAAACACGACGAAGGTGGACAGCGAGATAGATCAGCAAATGATGATGCAGACCGGCAAGAGTGAGACCAAGACTCGTATTCCTGTTACCATGGGAAGCCTGTCGCTGGGCTATGACATAGACTCGATGAGTACCATGAGCCTGACAGCCGAGTTGACTAGCATGCTGATGAAAAACACAGGAAGAACAGAGACCAATTTGCAGACATCTATGCTTGGCACCAATACGTTGGGTTGGCAATATGGCAACGACTTGGTGCTGAAGAACCGTCAGACATCGTTTAGTGCTGCTGCCGACTACCAACGCTTCTTCAACACCGAGCGCAACAGCTGGCTCACTCTGGCCTACCAGCTAAGCTATACACCCACGCACAATGAGCAGCGCACCAACTTTGATGTGGTGACTGGCATACCCATTGACATTACCGACCGCTATAGCGACAACCATGAGAAGACCACAGAGCACACCTTCCAGACCGATTTCACAACACCGCTGGGCAGCTCGGCAGCCAGCAAGCTGAACCTTGGCGCAAAGCTGATGGTGCGCAAGGCAACGTCGGATGCCTCCATGCTGTTCTATGACAATGCAGGAAACGTATTACAAGGCAATAGCATATACCAGGACTACGAGCACAAGAACCGCATAGGTGCCGCATACGCTGAGTATGAGGGTAAGTGGGGAAGCCTAGGGGCCAAGGCAGGCTTGCGCTATGAGCACACATGGCAGGATGTGGAGTACAAGACGGGTAACACCACCGACTTCTCTACCGACTATGGTAACCTGGTGCCGTCGGCCAGCTTGAGCTATTCGCTGGCTCCTACCAGCAATCTGGGACTGGCATACAACATGCGCATCTCCCGTCCGGGCATAACATACCTCAATCCATACGTTGACCGCTCCAGTCCCACAGCACTGACTTACGGTAACAGCGACCTCGACGTGGAAAAGATACACAACGTGGCCCTCGTCTTCAACAGCTTCAGCTCCAATCTTATGCTTAATCTCAATCTGAGTCACAACTTCACCGACAATGCCATTGAGCAGTACAGCTTTGAGAAAGACGGCATGCTCAACACCACCTATGGCAACATTGTGAAGCGTCACCAGACGACCCTCAACGGATATGCCAACTTGCTGCTGCACAAGAACACACGCCTCTTTGTCAACGGTGGTGTGAGCTACACCGACCTGCGTTCAGACGCACTCGATGCGAAGAACAACGGATGGTCGGCAAACGTTATGGCCGGTCTGCAGCAGACACTGCCTCTCGACATCAAGCTCGGTGCATACCTCATCAGCCGTACAAAGACCTATACCCTGCAAGGATGGAGTGGAGGCATGAACATGCTCATTGGCATGCTTTCGAAGACCTTCTTCAACGATAAGCTCACGCTGGGGCTTCAGGGCATGACGGGTCTTAACGACGGCGGATGCCTGAAGATAGAGACTTTCAGCAAAGGAAACGGATTCTCAAACCACATGGACATACGTGTTCCCTTGTATGGACTTACATTCAACGTACAGTATGCCATTGGCAACACCAAGCAGCAGTTCCAGCAGCGCAGACAGACCCACATAGACAACAACTACATTGAGCAGGAGTCGCAGGGTGAGATGATAAACAGTGTGGGCTCAGACAACATGCAGAAGAAGTTTTGATTGGTGCGGAGAAGAATCGTAACTTTGTAGCCTGATGAAAAAGTTTGAAAGGAAGGACATATACTTGTTGATGGTGCAGGTGGCAGTGTGGGCAGTAATAATGCTTGCGCTGCCACTGGCAACGCTTCTGGGAACTCGCAGCTGGGAGCCCACGGCCACGTCGTGGCAGATGGTGTGGGACATGTTCCGCTCGCCATTGGTGATATACTTTGCTAACTTCTATGTTTTCGGCCCCAAACTCTTCTTCCGCCGCAAATACTGGCTTTTCTCTCTGTGCAACCTGCTGCTCATGGCTTTGTTGAACTACAAATTCTTCTTTGTGGGCGAATACATGCCAGAGATGCCAGAGACAGCATGGATAGGATTCTTCTTGGGCATCTTTATCTTCGTGCTGCTCAACTTCTTCATGGGGGCTATAGCTATCGGGGTGCGCCATTTCATGCAGGTGAGCAAGATAAAGCAGCAACTTAAAGACGCCCAGGCCAAGAGCATAGAGGCAGAGCTGGCATGGCTTAAGAACCAGATAAACCCGCACTTCCTTTTCAATACGCTGAACAACATTTCCAGCCTTACACAGATAGACCCCGACGCAGCCCAGGACTCAATAGCACAATTGAGCGACCTGCTGCGCTACGCCATGTACGAGACTAATAAAGACACCGTACCCATAAGCGGAGAGGTGGAGTTCATGCGCAACTATATCTCACTCATGAAGTTAAGGTGCAATGAGAAGGCAGAGGTGTTATGTCGGTTCTCTGTAGACAATGCCCAACAGGGTATAGCCCCTCTGCTCTTCATCTCAATAATAGAGAATGCATTCAAACATGGAGTAAGCAGCAGCAGGGCATCAAAGATAGACATAAACTTTGAACAGCACAACGACACCATAACCTTCTCGTGCGATAACACCAACTACCCGAAAGACGACTCAGACCGCAGCGGTTCAGGTATAGGCCTGGAGAACACCCGACGTCGTCTTGACCTGATGTACAAGGGCAAATACTCTTGGCAGCAGTCGCTGGAAGACGGAATCTATCATATTTGTATTTCCATAAACATGAAGAAATGAACTTGTCATGCATCATTGTTGACGACGAGCCCCTGGCCGTCAGACTTCTTGAGTCTTTTGTAGCCAAGACACCTGGGCTTACGCTCATGGCCTCCTTCACCGACCCTGTGGAAGCAGTGAATGCCGTAAAAGAAAACAGGCCCGACTTGCTTTTCCTCGACATACAGATGCCCGACATTAACGGTATGGAGCTGGCACATGTCATACCTGAGGAAACACGCGTCATTTTTACAACAGCATTCAAGGAATATGCCTTTGAGAGCTATGAAGTGAGCGCGCTCGACTTCCTGCTCAAGCCCATAAGATACAACAAGTTCGTTGCGGCGGTAGAGAAGGCAAGAATGTGGTTTGAAAGAACACATGAGACTATTGTGGAGAATAGTCGGGATTATGAAACCAGAAACGAAGAAACTATTTTCCTCAAGGTGGACGGCGAATATCAGCAGGTGTCGCTCTCAAATGTGCTGTATGTAAGCGGAATGAAAGACTACGTGATGTTCTACCTTGATGATAAAAGGCAGCTGGCTGTAGAGCAAGGCAAGGCATCAAGGCCGCTTGTCACACATCTCACAATGAAGGCGGTAGAAGAGATGCTTCCGCAGGACAAGTTCATGCGGGTGAACCGTTCTTATATCGTGGCATTGGACAAGATACGCAAGGTAGACCGAAATGACTGCATCTACATAGGTGGTGAGATAATACATGTTACCGATGCATACCTGGATAAATTTCTTGAATACCTGAAGAGCAGATGCCCGGGATGCTAATCCCCCCAGGAAGCTAATAGACTCTGTTGTGGTATTTTTTCCCCCATTTGTTATCGAAATAAAAAGATAATTGCTACCTTTGCCGAAAAAAAAAAGATTAGCATGTTTAAGAATGCCGTTATATACCTTCTGCTGGCTATTACTTCACTTGCCTCTAATGCACAAGTTACGCTCGACAGCATAGGCACATTGCTGGCAAACGCCCCTGTTCAGGAAAAAGCATATTTACACCTGGACAATACCTGCTACTTTAAAGGCGATACCATTTGGTACAAGAGCTATGTAGTGCGTGCCGACGACCTGACCTATACTGATATGAGCAGAATACTGTATGTAGAGCTGGTATCGCCCGACGGATTGGTGGTGGAAAGGCAGAGCATGATTGTATCATCCGACGGCTATGGCGACGGCAATTTTGCCATTCCGGACTCGCTCTATTCTGGCTACTATGAGCTGAGAGCTTATACACGGTGGATGCTGAACTTCAAGGTGAGTTCACACCAATATACTCGTACCGACAGGGAACAGTTCTACAACAGTATGATGGCGAGAGACTTCTTCAGACAATACGGTACAATATACAGTCGCGTCGTTCCTATTTATGAACGGCCAGACTCTGCTGGCGGCTACTCGCAGAAATACATAGTTAATCGTCCGAAGACAAGATTGGAAAAAGAGCAGAAGGAAAACCTTACTGTGAACTTCTATCCCGAAGGTGGACATCTCATAGCAGGCACCAAGTGTGCGGTGGCTTTTGAGGCATTGGGGGCAGACGGTGAACAGGTCGACGTGAAAGGCATACTGGAGCTGTCTGGCAGGAATATTGCCATCGCTACTGAACACCAGGGTAGGGGAG
Source organism: uncultured Prevotella sp. (assembly GCA_947303825.1). Classification (GTDB taxonomy): domain Bacteria; phylum Bacteroidota; class Bacteroidia; order Bacteroidales; family Bacteroidaceae; genus Prevotella. The sequence continues at coordinate 11,889 of CAMYZK010000021.1, forward strand.
CGTTTACCATTGATGTGCCAGAGAACGGCAGCATGAAAGCCAGATTCGACTATCATGGAAAGAAATATACCTTTGACTTGCCCAAAGTAGAGAAGCAGGGGTGCGCTCTTCGTCTTGATGCTTCTGGCGACAGACTTATAGCCGACATCTCTCTGAAAGGCAAAGGCTCTAGCTGTGAATACGGAGTAGCGGTGCTTTGCAGAGGTGTGCTAAAGCATTTCGAGAAGCTTACTGGTGACAGCCGCATACGGCTGGACTCATTGCAGTTGCCCACCGGTGTTTGTGACTTGATTGTGATAGACAGCGATGGGCGGGCCATGGCCGACCGTCTCTTCTTTGTAAACAACCACGATGTTGCCATGCAGCCTGTCACCGTGAGCGGCGTCAACGATGAATACCAGCCATACGACTCTATTGCACTGCATTTCCAGATGCCTGTAGGCACAAAGCACATTTCTATCAGTGTGCGCGATGGTGCATCCGACGACCCCACGTACGACACAGGCTCTATCATGACTGACTTGCTGCTGGGCAGTGAACTGAAGGGATTCATTCCATACCCACACTATTACTTTGAAACCGACGATGAACAGCATCGCCGACATCTTGACCTGCTGATGATGGTGCAGGGGTGGCGCAGATACGACTATGCCGAGATTACCCGCGATGTCCCATTACGGTACGAACCAGAGAAGACGTTGACCGTAGAGGGCGCAGTATACAAGACAGTAGACTTTGAAGACCTGCGTGAGTGTGAGGTTCCCTATTGGCTTACAGGCATCTTCGGTTACTGCCAAGACGATGAAGACCATAAAGACCCCAACGACCCTTCCAACATGAAGCAGTATGAGGAGTCTGAGACACTTACCACCCCCGATGGCTCTTTGGAGCTGGAGGAGATGGGAGTGATAGAGAAAGAAGCTGTGCCCGAAAGCGTGGTAGACCCTGAATTTGGCATTAACCACGGCGGTCTTGGATATGAGGTGGTGGTTAACGGTGAACTGGTCGTGGGAAAGGATGTTGCTACCGTAGACATGGAGACTACCAATGGTGGACAGTTCATGTTTAACGTTCCTCCCTTCTACGGCGATGGTATTCTTTTCCTCAGTGCGCATAAGAAAGACATCAGCGAAAAGAAATTGCATAAACTCGACACAAAGGGACGCCTGGACGAAGATGCATGGCCCGAGTACTACGTCAAGAGAAACTTGTTCTATCCTGTCTTTGCACGTAAATATGACTATTACCAGTGTCATATACCTGAAGAAGACCCATTAAACTTCGACAGTGGCTATGTGGCAGACACAGGACGTATTTCCAAGTTCGACACTGAACTAGACAACATTGATGTGAAATCGCACCGCCGTCGTGGGCGGCACGCCATTGACTATAGTAAGCCTGCCTATGTCTACGATGCCTATGAGCTTTACAATCTGGCTACCGACTATGGACTGAGTTTCGGAAAACTTAACTTCCGGCGTTTCCCCATACAAGTCAGCATGCTGCTCCTAGGCAACTACAATAGCAAGCGCTTTTTCAACGTGCAGGCCAGGATGAGCGACGATATGGAGAAACCATACCTCTTCTACCGTAACTTCAAACCCGATGAGTCTGTCAACACCATGGCTTTCCGCAGCAATCATGCTATCGCATCCAATCTAAGACTCAACAGGCAGAACGAGATACGGCTCTTCACCGACTTTGAACTGCGTAATGAAGACAAGCCTATAGAGCAGTCTACGAGTGTGGCCGATGTCACCCTCGACTTTATGCTGATGCCAAGCGGGTCGAAACGCTATACCTATCGCGACCGTCGTATCATCTTCCACGGAATGTATGAGCCCGATGATTTCTATCATCCCGACTACAGCAACAGGGCAACTGATGCCATGCCTGCCGATTATCGACGCACGCTCTATTGGAACCCCAATGCTCGTCCCGACGAGGATGGCGGCTTTACTGCCCGTTTCTATAACAATGGAAAGGCTACACGCATCAAAGTGAGCACCGCAGGAGTGTTCAGGTGATAGACATCTTCAGATGAAAGATGACAGATATGATTCTTTCCAATTTCTTTCTTGAATATTTGGATAAATTTTATATTTATGCAAATTTGTTTCTAAACTCTAATGAAGGTCGAACTCAAAAACTTAAAAACTCGAAAAAACTCTTAATTTCTTACCATTAACTCTTATCTCTTTCGTACCTTTGCACCGTTTTTTAAATAAACGGTATGATTATTAAAATTATTTTGACAATCATCTTTCTGGCCGTGATGATTGGAGTGGGGCTTTACACCCGCAAGCAGGCCAGCAGTGTCGATGGTTTTGTACTTGGCGGACGTGCCGTGGGGCCGTGGCTAACTGCATTTGCCTTTGGCACCAGTTATTTCTCTGCTGTGGTCTTTGTTGGCTACGCCGGACAGTTTGGTTGGAAATATGGTCTTTCCTCAACATGGATAGGCATTGGCAATGCTGTCATAGGCTCGCTTCTGGCATGGATTCTGCTGGGACGTCGCACCAAGCTGATGACCCAGCACATAGAGAGCCGTACCATGCCCGACTTCTTCGGAACCCGCTTCAACGACCAGAGCCTGCGTGTCACTGCCTCGATTATTGCCTTTGTGTTCCTCATTCCATATACTGCTGGAGTGTATAAGGGAATCTCCACACTCTTTGAGATGGGCTTTGGCATTCCCTATGAATACTGTGTCATCATTATGGCTGCGCTTACTGCTGTCTATGTCATCCTTGGCGGATATAAGGCTACGGCAATGAACGACTTCATACAGGGCATCATTATGCTCTTTGGCATAGTAGCCGTGATAGCAGCCGTCATAGCCGCCCAGGGCGGACTCTCGGAGGCTGTCTCTAAGTTGTCACAACTGCCTGCCGACGGCGCAACAGAATCTGGAAGCGGAATGTTTGCCACACTGTTCGGCCCTGACCCGTGGGGGCTTCTCGGCGTTGTTGTCCTAACCTCGCTGGGCACCATGGGATTGCCTCAGATGGTAGGAAAGTTCTACTCCATCACCGACGAGAGTGCCATTCGTCGCGGCACCATTATCAGCACCGTATTCGCGCTCGTAGTGGCAGGTGGTTGCTACTTCCTCGGTGGCTTCGGACGTCTCTATGACCCAGTGATAATGGACAATGGCAAGATAGCTTTCGACTCTATAGTGCCTGCCATGCTTGTAAAGCTGTCACCGGCACTCATCGCTCTTGTGGTGCTGCTGGTGCTTTCTGCATCAATGTCTACGCTTGCCTCGCTCGTGCTAACATCCAGCTCGACCATGACCCTCGACCTTATCTATCGTGACAAGAAGTCTATGCCTGGTGAGGTAGAAGAAGGCTCCATTGACGACACCGTGGCAGAGAAGATTGAGCGACGCAAGGTGGTGGTGATGAGAGTGCTAATAATGTTCTTCATTGCCATCTCGCTGCTTATTGCCCTCAATCCGCCAACATTCATCGCACAGCTCATGGGCATCTCGTGGGGTGCTCTGGCAGGAGCTTTCCTGGCACCTTTCATGCTGGGTCTCTATTGGCGTGGAGTGACTCGCATCAGCGTATGGGCATGCTTCATTTGGGGTGTTGGCTTCACCGTAGTAAATATGGTTCTTGGCAACCCGATAAACCCCATCAACTGCGGAGCCATTGCCATGGTGGGCGGCTTCCCTATTGTGTGGATTATTAGCCTCATTACGCCGAAGATGTCTAAGCCCATGGTAGACCGAATCTTCGAGTGCTACAAACCAAACAAGGCCGTGGAAGCTTGATAGGAAAAAAGAATAATCATGCGCAAATATGCTTAATAACGCATGGTAAGTTATATGCAAATGGATAAGATAAGTCAGTTTCAGCTTTAGGAATCCAAGGT